>CAYGJN010000073.1:0-14427 GCA_964350135.1 uncultured Bacteriovoracaceae bacterium
TTTACCAGGCCGAAAATTTTGGAGCTATATTTGTTTGACTTATTGATGAACAAGAGCTTAGTGATGGAACTGTTCAAATTAGAAATCTTCGATCTAAAAAAACCGAAACTATAAAAATTAACGAACTCACTAATTTAAGAGACCTTCTATGAGTGCTGAACTTCCTAAAACATTTGCTCCAAAGGACATTGAGAAAACTTGGTACAAGACTTGGGAAGAAAAAGGTTATTTTAAGCCTCGTAAAGGCAAACAAGATGAATCTTTTTGTATTATTATGCCTCCTCCGAATGTAACAGGTATTTTGCATATGGGTCACGCTTTAGATGCGACAACTCAAGATGTCCTTACTCGTTATAAAAGAATGAAAGGCTTTGAATCATTATGGCTTCCTGGAATGGACCATGCAGGCATCTCAACTCAATCTGTTGTAGAGAAAAAAATCTTTAAAGAAGAAGGCAAAACTCGTCATGATCTTACTAGAGAAGAGTTTCTTGAAAAAACCTGGGAATGGAAAGAACACCATGGCGGTGTCATCCAAGAGCAGCAACGCTCTCTAGGCGCTAGTTGTGATTGGAATTACTCTACATTTACCATGGATCCCGAAGCCAATGAGGCGGTAAACGAAGTATTTGTTGATCTCTACAATGAAGGCCTTATTTATCAATCTGATTATATTGTAAACTGGGATACGGTTTTACAATCGGCCATTAGTGACGCTGAAGTTGAGCATATTGAAGTTAAGGGTGCCTATTACCATATCCAATATCAAGTTAAAGATAGTACTGAGACTTTAATTGTCGCGACAACTAGGCCAGAAACTCTTTTAGGAGATACTGGTGTTGCTGTTAATCCTGAAGACGATCGCTTCAAGCATCTTATTGGAAAAACGGCCATTGTCCCGCTTTGCAATAGAGAAGTCCCTATCGTTGGCGATGAGCATGTTGATATTGAAAAAGGAACTGGTTGTCTTAAAGTAACCCCAGGTCATGACTTTAATGATTTTGATATCGGCAAACGTCACAATTTAGAAATTATTAGTATCTTAAATAAAGATGGAACATTAAATGACTACGGCCTGGAATGGAAAGGCCTAAGTGCGGCCAAGGCAAGACCAAAGATAGTTGAAAAGCTAGACACTCTTGGAATTTTTCTAAAAAAAGAAGAAACAATTCATCAAGTTGGCCATGGAGACAGATCAAAGTCTGTCATTGAACCACTTGTAAGTAAGCAATGGTTTTTAAATACTAAGGACATGTCCCAAGAGGCCGTTCTGGCAGTTGAAAATGATAAAACAAAATACTTTCCTAAAGGTTGGGAGAATACTTATTTTTCTTGGCTTAGAAATCCAAAGGACTGGTGTATCTCTCGCCAGCTTTGGTGGGGACATAAAATTCCTGTTTTTACTTGTAATGATTGTAATCATCAATGGGCAGCCAAGACTGAACCAGAACAATGTAGTAAATGTAGCTCTAAAAAAATCACTCAAGATCCAGATGTTTTAGACACATGGTTTTCTTCGGCCCTTTGGCCATTTTCAACTCTCGGTTGGCCGAATAAAGAGAGAATGGAGCTAAGAAAATTTGATACTTTTTACCCATCGACAGTTTTAATTACTGGTTTTGATATTATTTTCTTTTGGGTTGCCCGTATGATGATGATGGGGCTCAAGTTTCAAAAAACAATTCCTTTCCACCATGTTTATATCCACGCCATTGTTAGAGATAAGCAAGGTCGCAAGATGAGTAAATCTCTTGGTAATGGAATAGATCCCCTTACTGTTGTTGATGAAAGTGGTGCTGATGCACTTAGATTCACCCTGGCTTCAAGCTCTGGCTATAATAGAACTATAAATCTTGATCCAGCTGAAATTGAAGGCTACAGAAACTTTATTAATAAATTATGGAATGCATTTAGATTTATTCATCCATTTTTAGACTCTGCAGAGTCTGAACTTCCTAAAAGTCTTGATCAACAATCCAAGTGGATTCTTTCTGAACTTAACACCACAGCTAAAGCAATGAATGAATCATTGGATATCTATCGTTTTGATGATGCTTGCTCGGCAATCTATCAATTTACCTATGATAAATTTTGCTCATGGTTTATTGAGCTTTCAAAACCAATTCTCTATGGTGATGATGAAAAGGCTAAGATAGAGCGTGCGACTATTTTAAAGTTTGTTCTTAAAAAAATGATGGCCTTGCTTCATCCAATAGCACCTTATATAAGTGAAGAGATTTGGAAATATATTAAAGATGACTCCGAAGACCTTTTAATCATTGCTGATTATCCTGAATTTGAAAAAAGCTTTGATTTCACAAAAGATCAAGAAGAGATTAATCTTTTTATACAGACCGTAACCCTTATCAGAAATTTAAGACAATCAATTAATCTTGCTCCGAAAGAAGAGGTAGGTATTGAGTTTTTCTCTGATGATGAAAATGCAAAAAAAATACTAGATGCCCAAGGGCCATTTTTTTACAATCTGGCCAAAGTTAAAAATTTTACATCAAAAAACACTAAAGAAAATCGACCAGGAAAATCTCTTATGGGTGCAACTCCTTTTGGAGAGATTTTTATTCCTCTAGAGGGTTTGATTGATTTGGATGCTCAGGTAGCCAAGCTTAAAAAAGATATGGCCAAGGCCGAAAAAGAAGTAATTCAGTTTGAAAAGAAGCTAGCTAATAAAGGGTTTGTTGATAGAGCACCTGAGCATGTAATTGTTGAAACTAAAGAAAAACTTGAAGCTCATAAAAAAACCTTTGAGGCTCTCAAAGAAAACCTTAAGAGATTTAGTTAAGCCTACAAAATATTAACTCTGCAAAAGGCTTGCGATTTTTTTGAAATCGAACCTGCCTCTATGATCAAAAATCACAGGCTCAATAAGAGTTGTTTTAAGAGAGTTATCACCTAAAAGCACTGTAGGCACTTCATGAAACTCTGCAAGTCTTGCAAGTACTTTTGACTCTGTCACAAGCGCACTTGCATAGGCAATTTTCTTACTAAAAGCAATCCAGTTTTCAGGATCAGCTTTAGTGTATTTATAGAAATTTTCCTCAGCCATACCAGTGAGGGCCTGTGGATTATCTTCGCTATCTGAGAGAACTATAAAATGAAACTTGATATGACTAACATGCTTTAAAAGCTCTTTAAATTGATCTTGAAAAACAAGATTTTCATAGCGTTGAGCTGTAATCGCAACAATAACGATTGGGATTTCTCCAAAATGTTCATCGTCAACAACTGACTCTATTAAAGAAGGTTTTGCTAAACTGACTGGATCTTTGACAAAAGTCTCAAGCAAACGTTTTGCAAGCAATGGCCTAGAAGTTATATTTTCTTTAAAAGAATGATTTAGAAAAAGTCTATTTGATAGTTTGGTTTGTCCTAGCCTATGACGTGATCTAAAGCAAAAAGCAAGAAAAGCTGAGTGCCAAGAATCTTCTAGAGCAAAAGATAAATCTATATTAAAAACCTCATTAAGGTTCACACAGTATTTATGTATCAAAGGAGCACTCTGGTAGATATCTTTTGGAATATGATAAAAATAGGTTCTAAAATTCAAAAGACCTAACATCTTTTCATGGACCTCTGTAGAAATTAAATTCATCTGAGAGCTTGGAAAAAGATCATGAACAGTTGTTACAAATGGAAAAAGCTCCATAACCTCTACAGGATCTTCTGGAAGATGAATAAGAATTTTACGTATTTCAGACATTGGTTAGGCTTTTTTTATTTTTTTCTACAAAAATTAAAGTAAAAAAGATGACAGCAACTGGTAACATTAAAAGATTTAATCCCGGTATGGCCATAAAAAATAAAAAGAGAACTCCCCCCAATGTATAAGAAAAAAGATTGCTTAGAATATCTCTAATACATCTCCCAACATTATAATCATGACGAGACCAGCTATAGTCTACAAATTGAATCGTTAAAAGAAGAGCTGATAGTAAAAAAGTAATAGGGGCTAAAGGTGGAATTAAGCTAAAAATCCCTGAAAGAAGTGTGAGAAATAAAATGAAAATAACTTTTTTAAGTTCATTCCACGCAATTTTCACAAAGTTCTTTAATAGCTTACTAATAGAAAACTTTTCATCTTTTGAAATAGTTCCAAGAATGTTTTTCTCTACACGACTGCTTATAAGATCATTAAAAGGTGATGCTAGTACTGAGACAATCATCACAAACGTCCAATTCACTATGAAAAAAAGTAGAACAAAAAAGATCATGAAAAGTACCCAATAGAGCACACTTGCTCCTGCACCATCTCCAAGCTTCCCTTGAATATAGGCCTGCCCCTCGCCCATTGCAAAATTATAAAGTTTCGCTCCTAACAAGGTATATAAGCCAATACCAATAAGAACTGGAAACATCCCAAGGGTTAAAAGGACTTTATCTTTAAATAATAATTTAATTGCCTCATTAAGTTTTTTCAAAATCATATATTCTCTTTCGGAAAATTTTTAAATCTAAATTCAAATAACTCTGATAAATCTGAGAGCTCTGTTTCTTTTGGGACTTTATAAACAAGGTCTTTAAGTTCCTGCCAGTCTAGATAATCATACATAAGTTGTGTATCCACACCAAGGTTTTCACATCGTTCGATTTTCTCTTTCGCTTTATGAATAAGACTCTTGGCTCCAGGAAGTTTTTTATCTCTATAGTGAATCATGCTAGCAGCTACCTGAATAATGGCCCACCAAACATTTCTTGCATTATCTCCAACATCTTCTTTCCACAAGTCTTCAAAAACCTCGTGGCACTCCCAATACTTTTGCTCATTAAAAAGCTCAATACCTTCACGGCTTTCATTCAGATGCTTATTTGAAAATTGTCCGTAGGTATAATTCACAGCACTCCTAAAATTGACATTCCCGAATCTACATACAGAATTTGACCTGTAACTCCATTTGAAAGATCAGATGCTAAGTATAATGCAGTACCTGCAACATCTTCAGGGGTCACATTTCTTCTTAAAGGAGCCTTTTCTTCAACCGCAGCTAGGATATTTCTAAAACCAGGAATTCCTGAGGCTGCCAAAGTTTTAATTGGGCCAGCACTAATGCAATTAATATGTACGCCTTTAGGACCAAGATCATCTGCTAAATATCTTGTTGAGGTTTCAAGAGCAGATTTTGCAACTCCCATGACATCATAATTTTTCATTACCTTTTGTGATCCGTGATAAGTCATCGACATAATTTTAGCATTTTCATTCATTATATCTTGCAGACTATGACAGACGCCAACTAAGCTAAAAGCAGAGACATCCATTGCTAAAGCAAAACCCGATCTTGATGTTGCTGTAAAACCATTTTTTAAATCTTCTCTATCAGCAAAGGCCAAAGAATGAACAAGAATATCAAATTTCCCCCATTCTTTTTCTACTGTTTTTTTAAGATTAATAAGATGATCATCTTTTGTTACATCGAGTTCACAAGTGAAGTCCGCACCAATCTCTTCTGCTAAAGGTTCTACTCTTTTCTTAAGAGCATCATTAAGATAGCTAAGCCCAAGACTTGCTCCCTGCTCTTTAAAGGCTTTACAAATTCCCCATGCAATTGAGCGCTCATTAGCCACCCCAAGTATTAATGCTTTTTTACCTTCTAATAATTTCATAAAACCTCTTTTTATTGATCTAATAGATTACCCAATTGGCCTTGCTCTCTCAAGACTTACCCAATGCGACATTTTGGCTTTTTTAACTCTGTGGAGGTAAAATTCCTTAATCTTCCTTGGAGGGATCTCATGGCTCAAGTTCGCCAATTAGTACCGGATTATATCCGTAATCTTAAAACTTATAAAGCAGGTAAGCCTATCGGCGAACTTGCGCGAGAACGCGGCCTTAAAAAGATTTCCAAACTCGCTAGTAATGAAAATCCACTTGGCCCATCTCCGTTTGCTATTAAAGAAATGACTCAAGGTCTATGGGAGCTGCACCGCTATCCTGATAGCCATGGTTATGAACTCAAAAACAAGCTTGCAAGTTTTTGGAAGCTTAGAAAAAGCAATATCATTCTAGGAAATGGCTCCGAAGGTATTATGGCCTATATTGCCAGGGCCTTTATTCAACCAGGAGATGAAGTTTTAACTTCTGCCAATACCTTCATTGGTTTTTATGTTCTTGCTAGTAGTGTAGGCGCAAAACTTAAAACTGTTCCCTTAACAAAAGATTATAAATACGATGTAGAAGCCTTGAAAAATGGCATCACTGAAAAAACTAAAGTGATTTATATAGCAAATCCCAATAATCCAACAGGAACCTATATTACTAAAAAAGAATTTGATTACCTTATGGATTATGTTCCTGAGTATTGCATTGTTATTTTAGATGAAGCTTATTTTGAGTTTGCTATTGAACATGACGATTATCCAGATTCAATGGATTACCGCTACGATAATGTTATTACTACCAGAACTTTTTCTAAGGCCCACGGACTCTCTGGGATTCGTGTAGGCTATGGCTTTGCTCATGAATTTTTTATTGAAAACCTCTCTAAAGTAAAACTTCCATTTGAACCAAACCTTATTGGACAATTAGGAGCAATTGGAGCCCTTGATGATCGCCCTCATTTAAAAAGAACTTTGCAAAATAACAGAACTCTTTACAAAGAAACTATGAATTTTTTAAGAGGACATGACTTTGATCCAATCGAGTCTGTAACAAACTTTATTACTTTTAGGACTGGCTCAGAAGAGGCCAGTAATGAAATGTACGAGCTTCTTTTAAATCACGGAGTTATCGTAAGACCTTTAGCTGCAAATGCAATGCCTGGATATATAAGAGTTTCTATCGGAACAAGAGATGAAATGGATCATTATTATGAAGCTATGGAAGATATCTTGCCAAGATGGAATCCAAAATTTGGAAGAGAAGAATGAAAATAGTTAATTTTGAAGTCAACTCCCCTATCGGCCCTATCAGACGACTTGGCATACTCGAGGGAGATCGTATTATTGATGCTAATCTTTGCTGGCAAACTTATTTTAAAAATGAAGGATTTCATTCTTTTAAAGAAAAGGCGTTCCATAAAATGCCAGATTCTTTATATGCACTTTTAAAATCCGATGAGGCTCCCATTGAGTCTCTACAAAAAACCCTAGAGCTTTCAAAAAAAATTGAAGGCGAATTTATTTTTAAAAGTCGCGATATTCAACTTCGAGCCCCAATAGATAAAATTGAAACTTATAGAGATTTCTATGCCCATGAAAAACATGTGGCCAAGGGTTTTGAAAAACGAGGAGAACCAATCCCAAAAGATTGGTATGAAATCCCTGCATATTATAAAGGCCCAAGCGTTGGCTTTATTGGACCAGATGAAGAGATTCTCTGGCCAAGCTACACAAGAATCTTAGACTTTGAACTAGAGCTAGCTATTATTATTGGTCGCGATGGAAAAAATATAAAAGAAGCAAATGCCCATAAGCATATATTTGGCTATACAATTTTAAATGATATTTCTGCTCGAGATATGCAAAAAAAAGAAATGGCCATAAGACTTGGACCAGCTAAGGGAAAAGATTTTTGTTCAGTTATTGGACCTGTGATTACAACTTTTGATGAATTTAATTTTAAAGAACCTAATCTTAAAATGACAGCAACTATTAATGGAGAAAAATGGAGTGAAGGCCAAAGCGGTGACTCATATTATAGTTTTTCTCAAATGGTTGAACATGTAGCCCGAGATGAATGGGTTTTAGCTGCCGACCTTATGGGCTCTGGAACTGTTGGAACTGGTTGTGGTTTAGAGCTCGATCGCTGGATTCAATCTGGTGATAAGATTACTTTAGAGATTGAAAAAATTGGAAAACTAACAAATAAAGTAGGAGGCCCAAGTGGAAAACTTTAAGGCCAGTGGAGTTTACTCAAAGCAAGCTCATGTAAAAATCCCTGAGGGGACTTATGAAGAGGAGCATGGAAGAAAAGGATTTTTTGGACGTGTTAGTCATATTTACCATGAAAACCCACCTGTTAACTGGACAAGCATTGACGGGGATCTAAAGCCAAGAAATATTGCTCCAAAATTCAGCAAGCTTACTCCTAACAAGTTTGAATGCATCTTAAAAAACTCCGATGTTTCCATCTCTCTTGGTAATTATACTGAAAACTTTAAAAACTTTTTCAGAAATGCTGATTATGACGAGCTTTATTTTTTCCATGCTGGTTCTGGTCATGTAGAAACAATTTATGGTCACCTTGAGTATAAAAAAGGGGATTATTTAGTTATTCCAAGAGGAACTACTTACAAACTTTTTGTAAACAGTGAAGCCAAGGTATTCTTGGTGGAATCAAACTCCGAGTTTGAAGATCCTGCTCGAGGCATTCTAGGTCCAAATGCTCTTTATGATCAAACAGTTCTCAAAACTCCTGAGTCTCAAAAAGGATCTGAACAAAACCTTTCAGAGTACAAGCTAGAAATTAAACGCCTGGGAAAAATCACAACTGTGACTTATCCCTTTAACCCATTAGATGCAAAAGGTTGGAAAGGATCTGTTTACCCTAGAATTCTTTCTATTTATGATATTTGTCCTATTATGAGTCATCGCTATCATGTTCCACCTTCTGGACATTCAACTTTTGTAGCCAAAAACTTTGTAGTTTGCTCTTTTGTTGAACGCCCTCTTGAAGACAGCAAACACGGTGTTTTAAAAGTACCTTTTTATCATTCTAATATTGATTACGATGAGGTTCTTTTTTACCATGAAGGAGATTTTTTCTCTCGAGACAATATTGATGAAGGAGCTGTGACATTTCACCCTCAAGGAATTCATCATGGCCCACACCCCAATGCATTTAAAAATGTTGACGATAAAACTTATACGAATGAATATGCAGTAATGATTGATACTCGCTATCCACTTGAACCTACTCAGTGGTTTAGTGAAAATGAAAACAAAGAATATTGGAAGTCTTGGCAATGATTGAAATAAATACTCTAGAACAAAGCTTTAAAGATAATTATAAACTTCTTATCGGGTCTGTTTTACCTCGTCCCATTGCTGTGATTTCTACCTTAAATAAAGATGGCACTAATAATATTGCACCATTTTCTTTTTTTAATGGAGTCTGTTCAAAGCCAATGATCATCTCATTTTGCCCAGTACTTAGAACAAGTACTGGAGAGAAAAAAGACACTCTTATAAATATTGAACGGGAAAAAGAATTTGTCGTAAATTTTGTTACAGAGCCTTTTATGGATAAGATAAATCTTACCAGCGAAGAGCTTCCTTACGGCCAAGATGAATTTGCTCACGCAGGTCTTACTCCCGTGGATTCAATCAAAGTTAAAGCGCGCAGAATGAAAGAAAGCCCAATTCAATTTGAGTGCGTTCTTCGTGATATTTTGCAATATGGTGATGGTAGCCCAGGAACTGGTTTTCTTGTAACAGGCGAAGTAGTTTATGCCCATGCAGATAAGAACCTATATAAAGATGGCAAAGTCGATACAGATATATTCAAACCTGTAGGACGTGGTGCTGGCACAGATTGGATTTTAACAAATAACAGAGTCCAGCTTGAGCGAAAAATGAAGGCACAAATTCAAAAATAATTTATAAAATTATACTACTCGAGGACGATAGCTTTCCTGAATTGATCTAGCTCAATAAGATCCTTTAATGATTTCTGGATAAGTTTTTTAAGCGGCTCTCCACTTAATCTTGAAAGCTCTTTTAATGAGTAAGACTTTCCAAGTTCCTTGGCTATAAGATAGCCAACATAATAACCAGCACGTTTTGGAATTTCTTTGTTAAGGGAATTCATAAGAAAATAAGTTTTATAAATTTCTTTATCAGTTGAATCAAGCTGATCAAGAAGATCTTGTAAGATAACTCTAATCTTTGCTTGGCTTTTAGGAACTAGTCCTGCAGGAGTATCAAGCATAAGATTTTTAAAGCTGGATCCTCTATTTAAAACTTCAGATACATAGGTTGCAAGTCCTTCTCCCCAAAGACTTTCCCAAAGTTTTCCATTAAAGCGAAAATACTTAGAATGATAGAGATGAAAAAGCTCATGATGAAAAAAGGGAGTGTCACTGGTTCCATTATGATATTTAACAATGCCATCAATTCCAAAGATAAAATAATTTTTATCTCCAAGAACTCTCATCCCTCCATCCATTTGCCCAAGGCTGTGAACAATATACAAATCAAAGTCTGAGTTAAAATCGGAAAATTTCTTTTGAAAGCTTTTCAAGGTCTTCTTAAGATCTCTATTTATTATCTCATGTCGATTTCTAAACTCTTTTTCGATAAACATAAAGTTTTTGAAAAAGTCATTAAGTCTATCGACCTTATTTAAGTTTTGAGACTTCCATGATTGATAAACAAATTGATAAAACTGAGGAAATTTTGAAACAACTGTCTGGTCAAATATCTTAACTCGCTCATCAAGAGTTAAGCCTTTTGCTGAGTCCCAGAACTCTAAAAAATTAGTTGCGATATTATGAATTCTTGGCTCAATAGGCTTTGCATCTAGCTTCAAAAAAGGAGCTGCAATTAGCAAACCTAATAGGATTAGTCGAACCAGCACCATAGATTTTCTCGTAATTTAGTTAATCGTTACTTTTTCACAAATTTGTTCAAAAGTTTTTTCTTCGCGAATCGCATACTTGAGATTACTTAAAACCTTTTCATTTCCGTTGTAGTAGCTTTTCACCTGATCAACCGTGATATTAGACATTTTTGCCATCTCTGCAAACTTCGCTTCCATATCTGCTTCACTTGACTCAACACCAAACTCAGTTGCTAATTTATCAAGTATAAGACCTGATCTTACTTGGAAATTAGCTCTTTGCTTAATATCGTCTTCCCATTTTTCATAATACTCACTTACCATCTCTTCTGGATAACCTTGAGACTTTAAGTTTTGAGCAAGATCTTCTCTTACTGCTTTTTCTTGTTGGGAAACAAGAACTGCAGGTATATCAAATGTATTTTCTTCTATTAATTTATCAAGAATATCTTGGTGAAGTTTTTGTTTAGACTCACGCTCTTTTTGATATTCTTGTTGCTCACGAGTTTTAGTCATAAAATCATCAACAGATTCATAACCAAACTCTTTAGCTAGCTCATCATTAAAGTCAGGCAACTTTCTTTCTTTAATCTCAAGTACTTCTGTATGAAACTTAACTTTTGCATCTTTAAGGGTTTCCTCGTGATAATCAGAAGGAAAACTAAGCTCAATTGTTTTCTTATCACCGGCCTTAAGTCCAATAAGGCCTTCTTCAAAGCCTGGAATAAAAGTATTCGATCCAATTTCTAAAAGATGTTCCTCACCTTTCATATTTGCAGGACGTTCACCGTCTTCTTTTTCGCCTTCAAAATTAATAACAGCAAAAAGACCATTTTCTAGAGCAACATCTTTTTTCTCTACCATTTCAGCTTTACGCTCAAGGTATTGATCACGTACTTTTAGAATATCTTCTTCTGCTACCTCAGTACTTTCTTTTTTGAAACTAAGCCCTGAGATATCTTTGAGTTTAAAATCTGGAAGAGTTTCAACTACTGCTTCAAAACTTACACTTTTTCCGCTTTCATATTTTGTATTAGCAAAATTTGGAAGACCTAATGCGCGAATTCCTTCTTTTTGAACAGCGTCCATAAATTGACTTGAAATAAAACGATAAAGAGCATCGTTTTCAATTTGCGGTCCATACATTTGTTGAATCATAGAAAGTGGAGCTTTTCCCTTTCTAAAACCTTTAAGATTTGAGGTTTTCTGTTTCTCTTTTAGAGAAACTTCAATTTCTTTTGTTAGGTCGATATTTTCTATATTGAAAGAAAGTTTTTTTGTACATCCATTAACATCTTCAACAGTGTAAGACATGGCCCTAGATCCTTTTTTAAAGTTTTGTGGAAAATAGCCATAACTGCGCGAAATGTCAAAAATTGTCTGGGTAGTTTACCTTGTAAAGATAGAGACCGTTGGCCGGCATAAGGGCCGCCAATTTCTTTTCAAATGATTGATTTAAGGAACTCTCAAACTCTGAAACCTTAAGCTTTTCTTTACCAATATCGATTATGGCTCCCATAAGAAGCCTTACCATTTGCTTTAAAAACCCTGAGCCCACAAGCCTAACGCACAGCGCCCCCGACTCCCAAATATCTTCTGTTGGAACAGTTAATAGCTCTGCCTCATAAATAGTTCTTATGGTGTCTTTAACTGGAGTCCCTACAGTAAAATAATTTTGAAAATCATGCTCCCCTTCAAGAATTGAGAGGGCATCTGTGATTTTTTCCAGATTAAGATCTTTTGCAGAAACAATAGTTAAAAGATTATCCAAGAAGGGTTCTTTTTCAAAAGAGCATTTAAAATAATAGCGATATTCTTTTGACTCAGCATTTGAGATTGGATGAAAGGCCTCATCAGTAAGAGCTGCCTTAATAACTTTTATATCTTTAGGAAGATTAACATTGAGGGCCTTCACTAAGCTTTCAGGATCAATATTTAAGGGCATGCTTATTTTTACAACTTGTCCAAAAGCATGAACTCCAGCATCCGTTCTCCCTGACCCTAAAACTCTTAAGTCATCAGATTTAGAAATTGCTTTAATTGCATTTTCGATTTTATCTTGGATAGTTGGGAGTTTAGGATTTCGCTGAGTTTGAAAACCGTAATACCCATAACCGTTATACTGAATTTTAATTTTATAATGTTGCACGTTTAATCCGCCCATGCTGTGTCGTCACACTTTGGTGACGCCCGCACAACGGTAAAGCACTCGTCAAAATGCTTCTTAAGCAATTTGTCCGTAGTGCATTAATAGAAATCGTAAGTCACACCAAGACCAAAAGAAGCACCATCTACAACCATGCCTGCACTTTGAAAGTTTGTATAATATTGATAGCGTCCTTCAATATTTAAAAAGAATCTATTAACCATGTCTCTTGAATAAAGTTTGTAACCAAGGTCACGCATCATCTCACCAAGGTGAAGCTTAAAAGATCCAGTAGCAAAGCCACCATAACCAACAACTCGGCGTTCTTTTTTCTCTTTTGATTCTTCTTGGTCAGTTCTGTTTTCAATAATAAAAAGTGCACTCGGGCCTGCAGCTAAACCAAGTGTAAACCAATCACTTACCCCAATATCCATTGCAAACCTAAGCTCTGCAGGAATTGTATATAAACTAAATTGTGCTGATTCGTCATAGCTGGCGTCACGGCCCAAGTCTTCTCCTTCGAAAACACCCTTGCCACCGTTATAACCAAATCCAGTTCCTAGACCCCAAAGAGTACTAACCCTACCATTCGTAATATAACGATCATAAGACATCGCAAGGATTCCATAGACATCTTTTCTTTCAGAGTCTCTGTAAACTCGATTAAAAGCATCTGTTGGGTTAGCGGTATTTTTATAATTATAGCTGTCATACATAAGAGTAAAGTTCATACGATCTTTACCTTTATACTTAACAGAGTCCATTAAGCCTTTTTTGGTATACTCAAGATAATTTTCTCGATTTTCAAAATCTCCCGGCATTGATTCCCCAAGAATATTTTGACGATCTCTATTTGTTTTTTCAGTTAAAGCAGGAGCTGGCTCACCATCAATAAACGGAGAGGGTGCCTCATCTTTTTTTAGTCTTGGGATTTTTTCTTCACCAACAGAAATAAAAGGATCAGTTTCTTCAGTATATTCACCGTCATCTTTATCCGGATCATAAACATAATCATTATCAGACCCAGAAACTATCTGTCCAAAATCTTTGTTTGCAAAAACAGAGGGTAATAAAAAAGTAAAAAGAATAACAAATTTAATTATATTCATAAGTTTAAACTTACGCCCCTTCACTCTCTTCTTCCCATTGAAAAATGTCCTGAAACCTTCCCCTGTGGGTTAGAAAATAAATTATAGACCCTATAATATAGAGACTTATAACTACTCCTATTACTATTTCACCATAAACAAAGAGAGAGAGCAAAACTGAGATAATACAAACTAGTACATACTTCCTTCTCCCTTTAAGCCATTCCGATTTTTTAAATGCAGGAAAGGGGATATTACTAATCATAAGGGTTGCGTAGATAAAAACATAAGGTAAGGCCACGTAGCTTGCAATATCTAACCCACCAGTCTCATGGGCAAACAGGACAAGACCAACGACACCTAGGGCCGCACCAGGAACAGGAAGCCCTTGAAAATAGTCCGAATGCACCTTGTCAATGTTTACATTAAACCTAGCAAGTCTCATTGCGGCGCACAGGGCAAATATAAAGGAGATCACCATACCAAGTCGGCCAAATGTATGGAGAAAATTAAAATAAACCAAAACGGCAGGAGCTACGCCAAAAGAAACCATATCACTCATGGAGTCGAATTGTTCTCCAAAAGGTGATTGAGTCCCGGTCATTCGAGCGATACGTCCGTCTACACTATCAAATAAAGCACCAAGTCCTAAAACCAGGCAAGCTTCATAATACATGGCC
>CAYGJN010000074.1:0-14237 GCA_964350135.1 uncultured Bacteriovoracaceae bacterium
GCCGAGTTATCTTTTGACATAAAATCCCCCTCAAGATGCTTTTAAAGTCTAGCTTGAGGGGGACACCATGTCTAAAATTAGTTTAAATTATTGCCGTAGGTACCTTTTAAAGTCTCTATATCCAAAGCTCTATTCATGATAGACCTCCACCAAAAACTTCTGTTAGTTCAATTTCCAGCCCGTTAGGATCATTTATATAGATTGATTTTGATTTTCCCCAATTAACAGCTCCTCCATAATTAATTGGTATACCTAGTTGCTCGAGCCTATCTTTTACTTCATCAAAATTCTCTACATGAACTCCAAAATGATTAATATGTGGCTCCTCTAAGTGAGAGTCTTCATAAAGTGCCAAGTATAGTTTGTCTTTAAGCCCTGTAATCACAAATTTTCTTCCAGACTCACTTACTCCTTGCTCTTTTACTTCCATTCCAAATAATTGATTATAGAAATTAAGGGACTCATTCAGGTTTTTTACGTTTAAATTCATATGGTCTATATTTGATATCTTCAACATACTTTCTCCTTTGTTGTTATGGGGTTACTCTAATGGAGTTATCCCAATAATCAAAATCGATAATAGATACATATGCATAGCTTTTATCTATACCAAGTATTGCCTAATTTTTCATCAATCTGTGTATTTCTTTGACTCTTTCGTCTTTGGCGCTACCTGTTTTTAAAGGCTTAGCATGGTGTATTTGGCCTTTCGTTTGCTCCTTAATAAGGTAATCAGACTTTAAAAAGGAAGCTTTTATGAAAGCAAATTTATTATTACTCTCTATGCTCTTTTCCATCACTGCATTTTCAGAGGTCCCTCAAAGATATCTCAATCTCTCCAAGGCAGTTTATATTTTAGAGCAAAAAATGAATCTTTCAGCACTTCCACATGACGAAGTTCTGGCCATGAGTGAGAAATCAAACCAGGATATCGACTTTATCTATCTTGATGCTAGAGTTCAGCAAATTGAGTTTCTTCTTCAATCCAAAGGGCATATGACAAGAGAGCCTGCAAGTGAGTTTAAGCGCAATAATTATAGCTTCTTAAAAACAAGGCTTAAAAAGATTCATAACATCCTCAAGGAAACCAAAAACTAACTAGTTAGAACTAGTACCCGAGGTTTTTAGCCCCTAAATAACTTGAAATACACACCGATAGTCTCTATGAGTGCCACAGACTTAGGCATTTATTGTCCATGGAATGGAATTAACAAAAAGAAGGTGATTCCGTGGAAGTATGCAAGAGCCAACCCGACAAGAAGAAAATTATTAGAAGATGCCATGTTTGTGGGGAAGTGAACCAATCAGAAATTGAACTTCAACGTTGTGGCAGTTGTTCAAAGTCTTTCCTCCCTCTTCAATATTTCTCCAAGATTCATGATAAAAAAGGAAGCTTTGATCACTTATTCTCTAGATGCGATGAGCTAAATGAGCAGGATCTAGTTAAAGGGCTTTTTGTTCTTTGGTAGACTGACAGCCTTATATTGAGATGATAGCCTTGGGCCATGAACCCAGAAACAAACTCAATACAGGCAAATAAAAACTCTATACACCCTACACTAATCCGCTTATTGGAAAACAGAGGTTATGGTGGAGAAGCTGCTAAAGATTTTTTCTCTTGGTCATTAACTGAAATACCACCCCTTACATCCTTACTTGATATAGATAAATCAGCGCTTAGAATTCTAGATGCTCTTGATAAAAATCAGCCTATCGGAATTTATGGTGATTATGATGTAGATGGAACAACTTCCTGCGCTTTATTTTATCGTTTTTTTCAGATGTTAGGTGTGAAAGTCAAAACCTATCAACCAAGCCGTTTTATTGAAGGTTATGGACTTCATCTTTCCAGTATTGATACTGCTGTTGAAGATGGTATTAAGCTACTTATTACAGTTGATTGTGGCATTACTAATAATGAAGCTGCAGATTATTCAAAACATAAAGGCATTGATTTAATTATTACTGATCACCATAAAGATGCCGCACCAGAGATGCCCAAAGCATATGCTGTTGTAAATCCTAATAGGCGAGATGAAACATGTCATGAGGACCTAAAATCTCTTGCTGGAGTTGGAGTTGCCTTTGCAATCTGTATTAGAGTACGAGAATTACTTATAAAAGAAGGGGCTAAAATAGCTTCTCTCTACCCTCTTTTAAGTTATGTCGCTATAGGTACTATTGCTGATCTTGCAAAACTAAACACCATAAACTTAAGACTTGTTCGCCATGGCCTTAGGTCAATCTCAACAACCCCTTATCCAGGTATTAAAAACTTTTTCTCAAATGATGAACGATCAGCTCCTTTAATACCTAGCGAGAAAATATCTTTCTTTATTGGCCCTCTTATTAACTCTAAGGGAAGACTCGATCATCCTGAAAAAGCTCTTGAGCTTTTAATCTCTGATGATGAAGATTATTGTCTTGAGTGTTTTAGACATTTAGAGATGGCAAACCAATCAAGAAAGTTTATTCAAAATCAAGTTTTTAAAGAAGCTAAGGATAATATCCTAAAAACTCTCTCTAACCATGAGCTCCCAGTAAGTATTTGCTATTCAAAAGAATGGCATGAAGGAGTCATTGGAATTGTAGCAAGTAAGCTTGTAGATACTTTCAAAGTTCCAGCTATTGTTTTTTGTGATGCTGAAGAAGAAGGAATCATAAAGGCTTCTGCAAGAACTGCTGGCACATTGAATATGTTTAACGCCTTAAATGACCATAAAGATTTGTTTTTAAAATTTGGCGGACATAAAGCTGCCGCTGGTCTTTCAATGAAAAAAGAAAACTTTCATGTTTTTAAAAATAAGATGACTGATTATTTACAAAAAATTCCTCCAATTGAAAGAATTCAAGAAAGCAATTTTGACTTAGAGCTATCCTTTGATGATGTAAATGCTGCTCTTGTCAAAGGCCTTGAGCAATTTGAACCGTTTGGGATGGGTAATCCCAAGCCTGTATTTAGAATCAAAGATGCAAAGATTGAATCTTTTGAAGTTTTTAAAGATGCCCATGTAAGATGGAATATAGGATCCCTGAAGGAATCAAGTAGAGTACTTAAAGGAATAAGTTTTTATTATGTTGGAAAATGGAATCATCTCAGTCCAGAAGAAATTTTTGAGCAACAAAAAAATACCCCTCTTAATATTCAATGCACTTTAGGAGTCAATCGTTTTAGAGGTGTTGAATCTATTCAGCTTATTGTTGAAAAAATTGATTAAGAAAAAGCCGCGTCTATAGCATTTACAATTTCTAAATATTTTTGCTTTGAAAATTTCTGTCTTAGAATCTTTGTTATATTAGCAACTATTGATGGTGATGGTTCAGCATCCATTAGATAATCAGCGCATTCTTCTGCAATCATAAAAACCATGGCCATGGATGATAATTTAAAGTTTAATTTTTCAGTAAATCCAATTCCGTTAAGCATTCCATGATGTTGTAAAATAATTGTATCTGCTCCAAAAGGAACACCAGGATAATCTTTTAAAAGCTCACACGCATTGAGCGCATGATTTTCAACTTTTTTCTTATCCTCTGGACTTAAATCTCTAGTACTCAGTTCTTGGGCATTATGAATATTACAAAGATGCTCTTCAGGAATAGTTATATCGTGAAAAAAACTTATAAAACAAAATTTCTCATACTGATCTTCCTTACCCCATTTAAGCTCTTTGATGGCCCTCGTTCCAACTAGGGATGTCAAAATTGAATGTTTGTAGAGATAACTATCAGTAGAGTTTTGGATAATAGTATATAAGTCAGAAAGCTTATTTGAAGATGTTACCATTTTATTAACTGATTCAATTGAGTTTTTTGCTAACTCAACTGCATACTCATCCATACCAATGGATGTGACTCGTTTCACTGTATCGCTAAAGGCCCTGGCCGTTAGATTGGCCCTTTCCTCTATTCTAAGTGTCTCATCTTTAAGAAAATTAAGGGCCTGATCTGAAAAACTGGCGGCAAACTTAAGGCGTTCTTCTCTGTGAACATAAAGATGAGGAACTTTTTTAAAGGTAAGATCTTTTATATAACCTTGATCAATTTTTTCTTCAGCTTTAAATAAAACTTGAAAACCATCTTTTGTTTTTTCGTACACATCAACAGGTGTTTCAATAACTGGAACAAAATGACCGACATCAAATGGATAATGATCAGGGACTTCCATTTCGACCATTTGCTCTGCTGTTATTCCCATAAGCTTAGCTGAGCGCTTTATAACTTCTTTCCATTTAGACTTATCAACCTGCTCCACTTCTTTTTTGATCTTAAAATTTTCACCAAGCAAAAGCATTTTAGTTTTAAGTTTATTTGAATTTACATAATAGAAAATTTTTAATGATGTGTTTTCATCATGGACCATGTCCACCATGACAATAAGATCTATCTCTTTATCATTCTTTAAAAATTCTTGAACCTTATCAGCATTTGCGAGTTGAATAACCTCAGCACCTAAATACACCTGAAAATTCAAAGAATAGAGCTTCGAACTTGAAGGAACAGGGTCTACTAAAATTACACGTTTTCCATACATAGATCTTAATATTATGACATAGCTACTATCAGAGTGAGTAATAGATTTTTTTGCCCGAGCTTTCTACTTGGTTTTACCTATAAATTTTGATCTCGTTAATCATGACATCCTCTAAAGGTCTGTCAGACACATCTGTATCAACTGAGCCAATAGTTTTCACTATATCAAGCCCTTCAACAACTCTGCCAAAAACAGTGTGGCGGTTATTCAGATGAGGAGTTGGATTTAGAGTAATAAAAAACTGAGACCCATTAGTTTTAGGCATTCCGGTATTGGCCATGGAAAGAACTCCTGGTCCGTCATGCTTAAGTTCTGGATCACATTCGTCAGCAAATTGATAACCTGGGCCACCTGTGCCATTTCCAAGAGGACAGCCAACCTGGACCATAAAACCTTCGATCACTCTATGAAAGATAATGCCATTATAAAAAGGACCTTTTTTAGCCGTTTCTTGTCTACCCTCGGCCAAGTTTACAAAATTCCAAACAGTCTCTGGGCATTCTTTAGCATAGAGTTCTACTGTAAAATTTCCTTGAGTCGTTATAAATTCTGCTTTTAGTCTTTCTAAATCTTCTTTGTAATCAGATTTTTCTATTGTGCTCATAAATATCCTTAATAATTTTTAACTTGATATGGCCCTATAATATTATTCATTAGCTGACCGTTTATATTATAGAGGTAAACCTCTTTGCCTTTGAGGAAGTTTGAAAGATCAAGCTGAAAATTCGGTCTAAACTCACCTTGAATATTAAAAGGAGCAAACATTTCAGAAGAAATAATCTTAATATCAATATCAGTCCAATTATAATCAGCGATAAGTTTTTTAACGCCTTTTCGATTGAGGCAAAGAGAAATAAAAACTGGATGGCCTTTGAAAAAATCCTCACTTTTTAAAAGACTTCGTAATTTTTTATCATAAGACTCTGAAGCTAAAAGTGGATCTACCCATACAAGGTGAACTCTTTTAAAATTTGGAACATGGAATGTGGCAATCTTAGACTCAACTTGCTCTTTAGCCTCGAAAAAGATTTTCTCCTCCATTCCAGGTGCAAGACTTGCTTGTCTAAAATTGTCTTGTCCTTCTACTAGTTTTTCATTTACTTTCAGTTGAAGTTGAACAAGCTCTTCATAACTTAAATCAAAACTTTTCTTAAGAGTTGGAAAATTTAAAAAGCGGATCCTGTCATTTCTCATACAAGAGGCACTTTCTACAAAGTTTGCCCAGTCAGGAAGGTTTGAGTAAAAATAGCCTTCTACTTTTGAAGGTATATGAACTTGGCTAATATCTTCTTTTTTCTTTGAGTTCCCAGAACAGCCAATAAATAAAATGATGATTAACAAAAATAAGAAATATCTCATTTATCCTCTAGAAAATAATTGCCGTACTAAATTGTCCAGCTCCTGAATCTGTTCTTTAATACTAACCAAATTCCATGGACTTCGAAAGCTCTTATTTCTTCCAAGAATAAAAAGGCCAGTCTCATTTGCAGCAATAGATTCCGCACTGTGATAACCATGGACACAGTCCCACTGAACATTCAATGATCTGAGATGCTCTGTGTTTCGCTTAAAACCTCTATCAACTAATAAAAGATCTGTATTAATAGTTTTTAATTCCTCATTTTGGTCTTGAATATAAGGAGATTTCTCTAAAGTCACAAAAACTTGTTCTTTATCTGATAAGGTATCTACGCTGAATACCTTATAGTCTCTTATCAGTTCGAGACTAGGTCTTGGCTCAATGGGCGCTTTTTTCTTTGCTCTAATATAGTTTTCAAGTGATTTCCACTCATCCATGTCTTTATAAAACTGATCTCTTTTTTTCTGATATTCACTTTCAAGCTTGCCAATAGTTTCTTCTATAAAATTTGGCAGAGCTTTTTCTGTAAAAACAATTTTCACACTAAGCTCGCCATTATTAAGTCTGGTAAATGCTTTTTGCAATAAAGGTTTTGTGAAATGACTACAGCCAATCAAAACAAGATCTTTATAGGAATCTAGGTTTGAAATTACCTCTAATAAGTCATGACCGTATTTAACTTTTTCTTTTTTAGCAGCTCTTGCTTCATTTAAAGCATAATCGCCAGAGACACCACCTCTTAGGGGAATTGAGAACTCTCCCGTAGCATCGACTATAATATCAAAATCAGAAAACTGCTCGAGAGGTTCTGTTAACTCCTCTATATTTCCTCTTGAAAGCTCTTCGTATTTACTTTTATCTAATATAGAAAGCCCATCCTCTTCATGAGGAGTCCCTTTGTAGATGACTCTAAAAAGATCATAAAATCTTGATTTTCCTTCAGGAGCTAATTCGGATTTATCTAAAAATTTTTTCTGGACCCTGATCTCTTTAACACTGATACTGAAATCTTTGAGCTGCTCTATAAGATTTTTATAATGATCAAAAACCTCAGGATCATTTGTAAATTTTAGTTTTCCACCGAATTCATTTTTATGGAAAAGAGTAACCTGAGCTCCAAGATCTTTAAAATAACAAGCAGTCTCAAGAGCTGCAGCCCCTGAGCCGATAATAGCGGTTTTCATAATTAGGTTATAGAAAGTTCACAGAACTCTGTCTAGCCAGGTTTAGAGAAAATAGATCTTTGAATCACCTTTATCTAGAGAAGAATGCTCCGCAAACTTATAAATAAAGTCTATAAATGATTCTAGGGCCTCAAAAGTTTGGCTCTCTTGATCAAACTCACATCCGTAGCGCATAAAGGTATTGCCGCCTTCATCTACAAATTCAGTGCCGTACTTAACTTTTACAAAAGCAGGGATATAAGTCTTCTTAGTAAAATAAAGTCTTAATGTGATATCAAAACCTTTTTCAAACTTGCGATCTTTACTACCTTGCCATGGAACTTGGAATAAGCACCCAGTTTTAGATATATCGACAATTTCAATTGGATATATTGAACCATTTTGATCAATTACAGAGTAGCATCCTAGAAAACTCTGGAACATAACACGTTCAAAGCTTCTTCTTTTTTTCTCAATAGATTCTTTTCTTTTTTCTACAAAATCAATTAAATCTTCTTTAGACATGTCTACTCCTAAAACAGATGATCTCATAGACTTATCGCCAGATGCTCACTAGACTTTATCCATGATGAAAATTTACTTTCCGATGATCATTTTTTGCCTAGTCTTAAACGGCTGTATGTCAGGGTCAAAGAGTCAGAAACAGAAAATACTTATTATTGATTCTTTTTTTTGCTCAAAAGATTGGTATCAAAAACACTATCCTCAGATTGAAATAAGTTTTATTGGGGACGAGAAAGAGCATGCTCTTTTTTGCGACCCTCCTAGAAACCGCTTGGCCCTTCACGGGCATTATTTATTACTTGAAATTCTTGAGGCATTAAAGAATCAAAATCATCATTTCTACTTGGCCAATGTTTTTACCTCAAAGGGAGTACAAAATGTTAACAAATGGGAGACTGCTCATAAATTCTCTGAAAAGTTTAAGCCAGATCTCTTAATTTCTGCCACAGGATATTTTAAAGACCAAAAAATCTCTCATCTAAATTTTTCTCCCTTATCAATTTTAGCTGCTGGCAATCTTTCAAATGGGCTCAAGCTAGAGACAAAAATTTATCCCCAGAGCAATAATCTTTCTAACTACTATATTGTAGGAAGCTATCTCACTCCTGATAAAGAAAATGGCAAAATGACCAGTGCAAATAGACACCAGGTCTTTTATGACACTCGAAATTTAAGCGTTGATATTATTGATTTTTTTATGAATACCGGAAACTCAAAAAATAATATTCGAGGCTCAAGCCTTGCCACCGCAAAGGCTGCAGCCTTTATAATGAATCACTGCTCTCCCCCTACGCCAAGCTGTATTGAAAAGAATAAATCCCCTATTAAGTTTGTAAATTCTTCATATAATCGTGAAGCATTCACGCTATACACTGTGCATTAATTACAAAAATTTATAACTTTCTGTTTTTGGCATCCTGATTGCAGTATGTATGACGAACATATCAGGAAGATAGCAAAAACAAACACATTTGAACTTTGGAAAGGGGTCAATAATGCTTACTCGTTACTCAAAAAATCTTAAGGTGCTTACCATCATCTTAGCTGTTTTATCTGCCACTCAAGTTATGGCCCAGACAAAGGGCAATGGTAAAGGTAAAGGAAAAGGTCAGGGCAAGGGAAATCAAACTCAGATCTTTAATAATAACAATAATGAAGTGCTCCTAAGCGGTGGTGGCAAGATTGATTGGGGATTCAATCCAAACTGGGCCCTTAATCAAGGCTATATTGGAAACCCTCAGTTTAGACTTATAGATAATCCAAGACTTTCAGATGCCATGAGAGATGCCAGAAGAGTTAATAAAAGAATTCAAGATCTTTTAACTCAAATCAAACCTCTTCAGGGACAGATAAGCGCAAAAGAAAATAGAGTTGATAGTTTAAAGACTGAGGTTTCAAACCTAAATACTGCAATTGCAAATCTTCAAACTAAAATTGATAATCACCAAACTAAAGTTCAAGCAGCAAAAGATGCTATTCCAGCTCTTCAGTCAAAACTTACTAATATAGATTCACAAATTATTAATCTAAACCAAAGTAAATCTAATGCTCAAAAAGAAGTTCAGACAGCAAAAAACCTACAAGCACAATATACTGCTAACAAGCCTGCTCTCAATGAAAAATTAAAGCTAGCATTTCAGGCCTGTATGGCAGAAGGAAAAATCCCAGCAACTTGCTTACAAGATGCAAGAATTATTGCCATTCAAAATGAGATTAAAGAAAATGAGAAAAATATCGCAGCAAGTGGTCCTAAAATTTTGGCCTTACAAAAAACTGTTCAAAGTATCGCTTCTCAAATTACGAATAAACAATCAGAGAAAACAACAACTGCTCAAGCAATAACGAATAAACAAAATATCGTCTCTAATAGTGAGACAACTCTTGCAAACCTTAAGACAGAAAAAAGACAAAAAAATCAGCAGAAAACTACTGCACAGTCTAACCTAACCACTGCACAATCGCAGTTAACTGGACTTAAGACACAAGTTGCTCCGCTTATCACTCAAAAACAAAACTTAGATATTGAACTTGCCCAAGAAGTACGTGAAGCTAGAAGAATCAGAAGAGCTCTTATTGACAGAGTCATTGGTGCAAATCGTGAAGGTCATAGAGTAGGCTCAATTAATGGTGGCAATATCGGATCCACACTTGCCTATAACCTAGGTCAAGAAAGAGGAAACTTAGACGGTAACTTAGATGGTAATAACGAAGGAACCTCAGCAGGTGAAGAGCGTGATTATAATAATGGTTATGTTCAAGGTGAACAGATTGGCCAAGCTAGAGCTGAAGCCGAAGGTCAACGGGATGGTCAGGCATTAGGTCGCTCGCAGGGTAATAGTGAAGCTGGAGCAATTGCTGGTCGAGCAAAAGGTATCGAGAATGCAATTAATAGTGACGCTGCAGCCGTTGGGCAAAAACAAGGCGTAAAAGATGGTATGGATCGCGCTATTGCTGATGGTTACTCTCAAGGAACACCGCTTGGTGAGCAAAAAGCTATTGAAGCTCATGAAAATATAAGACTTAAATCTGCTCAGGTTAGTGGATCGTTTACAGGTACATTTAGTGCAGGTATCCCAAGCTACCCTGGAGTTAGTCAGCCAAGCTATAGATTCTGTGATCAGTATAGAGCTCGTATTGTTCGTCTTGCCTGTGCAGATGGCCTGAATATTGGTCATTACGATAACGCCCAAGCCGCTTTCCAGGCCAATATCGCAAATTACTACCAGCAAGCCTATAGTGCTTCTTATAGAGCTGCCTACGATCAGGCCTTCTCTCAACATTACCCACAAGCTGAGCAAGCTGGTGTTGCAAGAGGTGAAGCTGATAAATTTGCATCTGCTTACCCTGGTATTAAAGAAAGCTACAGACAGCAATCATACTCTTATTATGTAAGTAATCCTGAAACGGGATCAAGTGAATACACTTCAAACTATGCACAAAGCAAAGCTTCAGCCTACTCTGCAAAGTATGAAGAAATCAGAGCAGATAAGTTTTCTTACTACACAGCAAAAGTTTATAGAGAAAATATTCAATCACAGACTAAAAAGTACTCTGATACTAGAGAAGACCAAGTAAGCAATATCTATAAGAAACATCCTGTTCTTAGTTATGTTGGAAGTAGTATTAGCGACGGTGGTATTCAAGCAGTTGCTAAACTAGATGGCGTGTATATGCCAGATGAAAAAGTGGTTTTTGATATTACTGTTAAAAACTTTGGTCTAATTGCTGCTACAGATGCAAAACTTGTACTGAGCGATGGTAGAACAGTTAATCTTCCAACAATTGCTGCTCAGTCAGAAGTTCTTGTTTCAGCTGCAGGGGTTGTTAAGGTGACTAAGGAGTCTGGACAGCAAGAAAGAGTTGCTTCTCAAATTACAAGAAGACTAAGTTCAACAGATAAAAGAATTGAAGGTCGTCACTTTTATAATGCCGCAACAGGTGCAGTAAACGCAGCAGATGCAAAAACAATCCAAGTGAACTACCCAATGGATTTAAGTGAAATTGCTGTAATTGGTGATTTAATTGTTGGAAGGCCAGCGAACCTTCAAGCTAAAGTAACAAATTACTCAAACAGAACATACCAAGGTCCAATCAATCTTAAAATTACAACAAGCCTTGGTAATGTCATGACGAAAGAGTTTCCAAGTATCAATACTCTAAAGAAATCGGCTCTTTTAAAAGAGGCAGAACTTTTAATCACTAATAATAACGATGCGCTTGAAACAATTAGCTTTAATTTAGTGATCGAAAAAAATGGTGTTGCTCTTGGTGGAGCTACTTCTGCTGGGTCAAAATTAGTACAAGTGGCCTATATAGAAAAAGCAGGAGCTAAGGTATTACTAGGAGATGCCAAGACTGATCGTCTTGGTTTACTAGACGCTCTTAAAAATCAAGGCGGCATTGAAAACGTTTCAGTGGTTGATCTTGCTCTTGATCAAAAAGGTGTTATAGAGTCTCTAAGTAATAAGGTTGTGGTACTTGCTCAGTCTCGTGCCAACGGATCTTTAATCTCTGCCGTAGATAGTCTTATTAATAATGCAAGTAACGCTGTTTTAGTGGCTGATCGTTCAAGCATAAATGCCCTTGAGGAACTTAAAGCAAATGCATCGTCTTTAAAGCTAGCAGCAACATTAAAGCTAAGCCTTGCTACTTTAAAAACAACAACGGTTACTGTTCCAAATATCTATGTGAATAAAAATGCTAAAGGAACAATCATTGTAAACACTCTTGATACTGAGCTTGCTAAAAATGTAGCAACGCTTACTCAAGGAGACGCTGATGATATGACTGAAAAAGTTCTTACGATGTTTGATCAGGCCATGATTTTAGATATGCTAGATTCTATGACAATTGCATCAACCACAAAACTAGAGGTTCAAAAGATTCTTTCGAGAATCTATCTTGAAGCAGCAATGGTTAATGAAGTTTATGATGATAGTAGCAAGGCTGGTCGTAAGCTTATCAAAAAGCTTAAAAAAGACAAAAAAGATAACCTAGTTAAGCTGTCAAATAGACTAGAAGAGATCGTTGATGATGCAGACTCAAAAGCAGCTATTGGTGCCATCATCATTTTACACGAACTTGACTACGCACTTGATAATATAAAGCCTCTAAGCAAAATAAAATCAAGTGTTCGAAGTGCAACCATGAAAAGAGTTGAGAAAAATCTTTCAAAACTAGAGAAAAAGCTGTCAAAAATAACAAGCTCAGATTTCAAAAGAAAGTTTATCAAAAGACAGACTGGCTACAATAGACTTGTTAATAATTTTACTCCTGTAATCGAGGAGTAGTGAGAGTAACCTTTCCAAGTTATATTCAGGGGAGACTTTGGTCTCCCCTTTGTTATGATTACTTAGGCAAACCTAAAAAAAATCTTAAGCCAATTGAAAAAGCAAAAGTTCCAAGAATTACACCAATCAAGATAAATTGACGTTTCTTTGAAGGGTAATGAATAATTCTTTCTCGTAAATAAAAAAACCAATAGAAAAAAATAGTCCCCCCACTCCCTATATACTTATAACCTACAAAAGCAGGTGCAATTAGTAAGGAAAACATAAAGATATTACTAATAATATCCTTAGTTATTCTATCTTTTATCAATCGAGAAATCAGATACCATAGACAACCGATTAAGATATAGATAGGCAATCGATAAATTATTTCTGTAAAAGCTGGATTATTCATAAATATAATAGATCCTTAATTGAAATCATACCCACAGGGCGATTAAGATCATTAACCACAGGCACATGACGAAACTTGTATTTTTTCATTAAGTCAACAGCCTCTTGAACAGGGCTCGATTCTTTTATTGTATAAGGGCCTTTTGTCATAAATTTTGTAATAGTTTCAGATAAAACATTAAGTCCTGCAATTTTCATAAGCACATCACGTTCTGTGAAAATCCCTGTAAGTTCAACTTGATCATTGACCACCAAAGTAGATCCAATTTTATGCTCTCTCATAAACTCAATGGCCTCACCTACTGTAGCACTATCTAAAAGATATTTAGGTTGAGTTAAAATCTCTTTTACTGTTTTTTCACTGCTCATGAATTATCCTTTGCTCTTTGCCAATCAGGTGTTTTTGCAAGTTCTGTATAAATTTTGTGATAAGTTGATAATTGATCTAGCACAAAGCTTTTTTGCTCTTCATTTTCATAATGTTCATCATCATAAAAAGCGCATTTATGACTTTTATCCACATGCTTACAATCAGAGAACTTGCAATAAACTGCAATTTTTGCAAGAGGTGGAAAATAATCAATAAGCTCCATAGGTGTGAGGTCTTCAAGTGAGTAAGATCTTATTCCTGGAGAATCAACAAGAGTTAAATTTTTATCTTCAATGATTTCTGTCCAGGTAGTTGTATGAGCGCCTTTTCCTACTTTTGCAATTTTTTCTGAGAGAAGCTCAACTCTCCCCTCTGTTAAGGCCGAGATAGTTTTACTTTTTCCGACACCAGATTGTCCTAAAAATATTGAAGTTGTATTTTGTAAAAGTTCAGTAAGCTCTTTAAAACTTCTGGCACCAAAGGAGCCATCATACTCTTTATTTTGAAATTCATTTAAAGCTGAAATGGTAAAACAAGGAATACCAAAACTTTCATATTTCTTAATCTCAAAATCTAAATCAAATGATTTATCGTATTGGTCCATTTTATTGAAAATCACAAGGGGTTTTACATCCCATTGATGAGCTCGCACCAAATATCTATCAACTAAACCTTTTTTATACTTTGGCTTAGAAACAGAACTAAAGATCAGCATATAATCAATATTTGCTGCTGTTGCTTTCTTTTTTCGCTCTCTTACAATAACTCGGTAAATTTCATTTTCTCGGGGAAGAACCTCAACAATTTTCCATTCGTTGGATTCTTTTTCGAGCTTTAAATAATCACCAACAACAATATCTGATGTTTTCAAGAGATTACCCAGAGCTGTTGCTGTTACAAACTCTTGCTCTTCAGTTAATTTACAAATAAATTCTCTACGGTCAGATTTATGAACTCGTGCTTTTGTCATAGACTCATATAACCTTGTGGGAAGAAATGCCCATGAGGATCCATTTGAGATTTTAAAAACTTAAACATATCTTTTTGTTCAAAATCCCAAAACTCTTTGATAAATCGTTGTTTTAAAAGCCCTATGCCATGT
>CAYGJN010000075.1:0-13981 GCA_964350135.1 uncultured Bacteriovoracaceae bacterium
CCAACATCGCCACCATATCCAGCTCTCCAAGGCCAGAGACTCGATCAAAAGCAATTTTTAAGATTTCATGAAGCTGATTATTAACTTCTCCAAGTCCCCAGAAAAAATGCTGAAGCCCTTGAACCCACTCAAAATAAGAAACAATCACACCACCTGCATTACAAAGAATATCAGGAATAAGAAAAATTCCTTTGCTATGAATTATTTCAATAGCATCTTCAGTTAAGGGACCATTAGCACCTTCAGCAATGATTTTAGCTCTTACTTTATCTGCATTTCCCTTATGAATAACGCCATCAATGGCAGCAGGGATCAAAATATCAACATCAAGTTCTAATAACTCTTCATTAGTAAGTTTTTCAACATCAGCAAGACCTGTTAAAAAATTATTATTTTGAGTCCACTCAATTGCTTTTTGTAGATTAATTCCGTTGCTATTATAATAAGCACCCGTCACATCACTAATAGCAACAATCTTTGCACCTTGTTCTGCTAGATCGATGGCCGCAGGAATACCCACTTTACCAAAACCTTGAACAGCAACAGTAGTAGACTTATCAATAGTCATTCCCATCTGCTTGGCCGCAAAATTTACACAAAAGGCAACTCCTTTACCTGTAGACTCTGATCTTCCTAAAGATCCCCCAACAACAATTGGCTTACCTGTTACAACTCCAGGAACAGCGTGACCTTTAATTTGTGAATACGTATCCATAAACCAGGCCATTGTTTGTCCATCAGTTCCAATATCAGGAGCAGGAATATCTATATCAGGTCCAATAAACGGATTTATTTCTACAGCATATCTTCTTGTGAGTGCTTGTAGCTCTTGCCTAGACATATCGTTAGGATCACATTGTACTCCACCCTTAGCTCCACCAAGAGGAAGACCAACAAGTGCACATTTAAAAGTCATAAGCATAGCAAGTGCAGCTGTTTCGGATAAAGTTACATGAGGATGAAAACGAATTCCCCCCTTACCTGGACCTAAAGTCATATTGTGTTGAACCCTAAAACCTTGGAATGTTTTTACAGATCCATCATCAAGTCTAATAGGAACAGCAACCTGTATGGCACGTTTTGGGTGTCTTAATCGCTCAAAAATATTTGGATCAAGATTCATCACTGTAGATGAATGTTCAAGGATACTTAAGGAGTCCTTATAAAGTGGACTTTCAAAAAGAGACATCACGACCTCAACTTTTAAAACTTTTTTATCATTGTAGCTGATTTTATAAAAAGAAACGAGGTATAGATTATGCCTGAGCAGATTAGAAGTCTAAGGCATATCTTAATTCAGAGATTTTATCTGATGCGCCGCTGTAGGGTAAGGCCGTATTATCTTGAACTGTAGTCACAACAAAAGAAAGACCTGGGTAGTTTAAGTTTTTCCCCAACTCAATAAACCAATTATCATCATAGAACTTAAACTCAGTTCTTGCGTAAGCTTGGATGCTCTTAAAGGATTTCATTGTATGTAATTTTGCTTGTCCAACATGAGCATCATTATTCCAAAAGGCCGGATTCCTTAAGGCCTTAAACTCTAAAACAGTCTCATCAAAATATGGGTTATCAAACTTAAGAAAAACTAATCCACGAAGAACTTTTGCTCTTAAACTAAGTTTATAATCTTTTGAAAAACTAAACTTAGACTGAGGCCTAAGTGCATCTCGTACCTGACCAACTTTATGAAGTGATGTCCCTTCTTTTGCTGTTTTGACCTCACCCATAATTCTTTTATCAATATAACGTAATAGATTTTTGGTTAAATAATTTTTTCTGGCCCTCATCGGTACAACTGTATACTGGCCAGTATCTTCAATTCTCCAATATTCAACAAAGTCCTCTTCCTCGTTCCACTCATTCATTTGGAATTTAACCTGCTTGAGAACACCTTTTCGATCTTCTATTAAAAGCTCGCTCCAGATACTGGTTGGACTATAAGGAACAATAATTTCCTGATCATTGGGCACATAACTTGTGGGATCCCTTGGGGATTCAAAATCAAAACCAACACTTTCAAGGCTTAAATCACTCATAGTAATACTCTCTCCACAAAAGCCATGAGGAGAAATCATGAGAATAAAGACCAATGCCAAAGTGCTTAAAGCACCCACGTATTGTCTAGAATGTTGACAGTTAGACCTTAAGGTCTTTGTCCATTTCATAGCTAAGTCCCTGTAATTAAAGCTTTCCTTTTATAAAAGAAAGCTAGTCAGGACTTTAATTGCATGAAATATGCCAAGAATGAGGGTTTAGAGCATCTCTTTTGTGTCTTTAATAAGCTCTTCAAGGGCCTTTTTAGTCTTGCGATCCAAGGTCTTTGAGTTAGATTGCATGGCCTTTACAAAAGCTGCGGCCGTCATACCTTTTGGCAGACTACTTGTTACTCGTCTAGGTGCATTTTTAGAAAGGCTTTCACCATTAAGAAGCTTTTTAAGTTGAGCTCTTTTAACTAATTTTCCAGCGCTAATAAGGCCTTCCATTTTTCTGCGAAGTGTATTCTTAGGAAGAGCATCTACTTCAAGAAGAACATACTTTTCAATATTATGGGCCTTAGCCGCTTCTTTGAGTTTTTTTGGAAGTTTAGCAATCAACAAACTTCTATGAACTTCAGATTTTGATGTTCCAAGGGCCTGACAAATTTTTCTTTCACTTGCCCCAGTCGCCATCTGGTAATTTAATATACCATCTGCTTTATCAATATAATGAAGCTCTTCACGCGAAGAGTTCTCTGAAAATTGAATGGCCATAAGCTCTTCTTCAGTTTTATGTTCTAAAATAAAACATGGAGCTTCTTCCATTTTATTAACTCTTGTCATTGCTCTAAAACGGCGCTCACCACAGATAAGTGTAAGCTTACCTTTTTTATCTCTGTGAACAACAAGAGGTTGAATAAGGCCATTGGCCTTAATATTTGCAGCAAGTTCTCTAAGAGAGTCATCATTAAACTTTGTTCTTACTTGCTCTTTAACAAAAATTTCAGAAAGTTTGATTTTTTCAATCAGAGCACCTTCTAAAAGTTTTTGATCACTTTTAGCAAAGATATCTCTACCACCCAAGATATCTGAAACATCAATTTTTTTTCTTTCTCTTTTTTTAGTTCTTGCTGAAAACTTCTTTGTCATTATTCATCCTTGAAAATGATTATAGTCCTAATGAGCTCCATAGATCTTCGTACCCAATTCTTCCCTTATTCTTCTTACCCATTATACAAACAGGCTTTTGAAGGGAGATTGATTCTTGAAGATGAACCATATTCTTTACAGGTATGGTTACATGGAAACTGTCTTGAAGTTCTTTTAGTCTCTGTTTTTCAATACTTCTTCTCATGTTTACCATCGAAGGAATTATAGAAAAATCGAGATTAGGATTTTCTGTTTCTTTGATAATTTCAAAGGTATCCATAAGCTCCTCCAGACCATCAATTGAATAATCCTGAGCTTGGGTTGGAATAAAAATTCGAGTTGATGCTACAAGGGCCATAATAAGCTCATCCCCTAGCATAGGAGGTGTATCGATAACGACATAATCAAATCGATCTTTAAGCTCTTCTAATCTTAAACGAAGAAGACGTTCTTTTCTTCCTGCTCTTTTTCTTACCTCTCCTTCAGAAAGAATAAGAAGCTTGGCCAAATTTGCCATATGCCTTGATGAGGCCATAACAAAAAGATTTTTATAGAGAGGTTTTTTACCAACACTTGGTAAAATAATTTCATCAACTTCAACATCCCCAATAAGCCACTCTGGTATCAGAGTTCTTTGGATATTCACTCCAAGGGTTGTGCTTAAGTTTGCCTGGCTATCAAGGTCAATTGCCAAAACTTTATAACCTTGATTGGCTAAGTGAGTCGAGAGCTGAAAAGCTTGCATTGTTTTGCCAACGCCGCCTTTATTATTGGCTATGGTGATAACTTCCATGATCACATCCTCCAAAATAGATGGTATATCTATTTTAATTGTAAGAAATTATTAAACACTTCGTCAAAACTTTAAATTATTGATTCTTAAGAGGAATGTCCATGATTAGAGAGATTGATTCAAAGGCCCTCATGGAAATGATGGGACCAAAAAAGAGCTTTGTGCTCATTGATTGCAGAGAACAAGAGGAATGGGATGAGGCCCATATAGAAAAGGCCCTTTTTATGCCTTTAAGTACATTTAAAAATGAAGTCCAAAAAGCTGAATCAGGGCAGAGTTTTCATAAAGACAGCGAAGTTATTATCTATTGCAGAAGTGGCAAAAGATCAATGATGGCATGTGAATATTTGCAAGATCTTGGCTATACTAACCTTACAAATGTGACAGACGGTATTCTTGGTTGGATTGCCGCTGGTTTCAAGGTTGAGGTTAGTCAATGATTTATGCTGATTACAATGGGTCTGCTCCATTATGTTCAAATGTTAAAGAGTACTTACTTGAAAGACTTAATGAGCTAGAAAACTTTGCCAATCCCAATGCTTCTCATAAAATTGGTAATAGACTGGCCAGAAGAATTGAAAAAGCGCGAAAGGCCTGTGCAAAAGCTCTAGGCTGTGAAACTAATCAGATAATTTTCAATTCAGGGTCTTCAGAAGGCATCTCTCATATCTTTCACTCAATTTTAGATCATAAAAAAAAGAGAGGAATAATCATTACCTCTGCCATAGAGCACTTAGCAGTTATTAAAGCTGCTCAGTATTGGGAAGATAAAGGTCATAATTTAAAATTTGTGAACACACTTTCAAACGGAGAAATTGATATTAAACATCTTGAGGTTCTTCTAAGTGAAAACCAGGGTGAAGTTGATATGGTTTCAATCATGTCAGCTAATAATGAGACTGGTGTTATTCAACCATTTATAGAAATTGGAAAGCTGTGTGAAAAACATAAAACACCTTTTCTTTGCGATACCACTCAGTATATAGGAAAAATTGAATTTGATTTTAAATCATCTCATATTGATTATGCAGTAAGCTCATCTCATAAAGTAGGTTCCCTAATTGGAGTTGGCTTTATCATTGCGAGAGAACCTAATAGTTTAAAAAGTTTTATTCATGGAGGCGGACAAGAGAATGGTTTACGAGCTGGAACTCAAAACTATATCGGCGTTGAATGTCTAGGTGTTGCCCTTGAAAATTTTAAGGAAAACTCCTGTCATCTTGCAACTCTCAAGGAAGCGAGAGAATCATTTGAAAATAAGCTTCTGAAAAAATTTCCAAACTGTTTTATTATTGGCTCAGATGCTCCAAGACTGGCCGGAACCACACTTGTTTCTTTTTCAGGGCGCTCGAGTAGGGATATTCAAATGAAACTTGAGGAATCTGGTATTTTTGTCACCACATCTTCAGCTTGCTCTGACAGTAAAGATAAAATTAGCCATGTACTTGAGAGTATGGGGGTTGATCCAGAAAGAGGAACTTCCGTTGTGCGAATTAGCCTTTGCACCAAGAATCCAAAAGAAAGCTACGACGAGATCTTTGAGGTACTTAGTCAGATATCCTAATTAATCCATCTTCAATTCCTTAATATAGATCAGTATAATAAATTTTATGAAATGGTGTTTTCTTCTTTTATTTTTAAGCTCTTGTTTTAACTCAGACCTTGAAGAGGGATTGTATGTAAAAGATGATTTTAGAGAGCTTTATACCCAAAAGTCTTGGGGTGATATCTACAAAGATGGACCTTATCTTAAAAGAATTACTCTTGTCTCTACTAATGATATTCACGGCAATTTAGCTCCACACCAAGAAGAAGTAATTCTTAATGATTTAAAAAGCTCTATTCAAGTTGGAGGAGCTGCGATTATATATCGGTATTTTGAAATCTTGAAAAAAAGATACAACGAACAACTCTTAATTTTAGATGCAGGAAAATTATATCAAGGCAATAATCTTTCAAATGATTCAAAAGGGTTAGCAGTGGTTAATATTTTTAATAAACTTCCCTACGATGCACTAACTATTGGAACAAATGATTTTGAGTTTGGGTCCTTAGGAAATAATAGTATTAAAGCTACTTTGAACGAAGATCCTCAGGCTGCACTTAAAAGAAATATATCTGAGCATAAATCTCCTTTTGTCGTTTCAAATCTAATTGATATTAAAACAGCAGAGCCTATCAAATGGAAAAACTTATCACCTTATATTATTAAAGATGTGAACGGCGTAAAGTTGGCCATCATTGGTGCAATAAGTTCACGTACTCCTAAAATCACTATTAAAGAAAACATCAGAGGTCTTTATTTCCAAGAACCTTCTCAGACTATTCTTAAATACTCTAGAGAGGCTCGAGAAAAAGGTGCACAAATTGTTATTGCGCTTGTTCATGAAGGTGGAGTTTGCGGAGAAAAAATTGCTAAAAAATATAATATTCCTCTCGAGCAAACAAATTTTAACCCCAACTACAAAAAAATATGCCCAGCTGATTCAGAAATTTTTAAAATTATTGACGGTCTCCCAGACGGAACTATTGATGCCGTCGTCTCAGGCCATAGCAAAACTAAAATTGCTAATTTTTATAAAGGAATTCCAATCATCCAGGGATTTTCTAATAATCGATACCTCTCTCGATTAGAATTATATTATGACTTAGAGTTAAAGAGCTTAAGAACTGATTTAACTAAGATTCATCAACCTACAAAACTGTGCCACCAATTTTTATTAGAGACAGGTGATTGCTATATTCCCCCACAAGGTAAGAATACAACTCAGCTCACTCCAGCAGTTTTTCTAGGTGAACTTATTTACCCAAATCGTGAGTTAAAAGAAGAAGTGCAAAAAATTATTCAACAAACTAGTCAAAAAGGATCACAAATAATTGCACATCTCGATAAAGAACTCGAAAACAAAGATCATTTCTATAGTGCCCTTGGATCTCTTTTATCCTACTCATTAAAAACTGCAACTGATTCACAAATCGGATTTATTCATAAAGAAAGTATTCGAAAAGAAATTAAATCAGGTCCTATTAGAATGAGAGACCTGGAAGAAGCTGTTCCAGTTGATGAGGATATATCAAAAGTTTATCTTAAAGGCTCAGAGCTTAGGACATTAGTTGAAATTGCTACATCAGAGCCAGAATCGAAATTAGGCCAATTTTCAGGACTTAAAATTGTTATAAGCAATCATGTTCTCAAAAAAAGAGACCTTGATGGAGATGGCGAATTAGAAAGTTGGGAGGACTTAAGAGTTAAATCTCTTAAGCTTTCAAGTGGCGAAGCTATTAAAGATAATAGTCTTTACTCAATAGCAACAACTAGCTTTATAGGCCTTGATGGTGGATCAAGATACGGATTTATTTTTAAAGGAATTCCTAAAAAGAGAAAAACCATCTTTGTTGATACCTCTCTTCGAGAGTCACTGGTCAAATTGCTCACTCAATCTTCTCATGATACTAAACCTCTTAAGATGATTTTAAACTCTGAGAAGAACTGGTTAATACAAATATAAATGAATCTTAAATACTTAGAACGTGCATTTGAGCTGGCCTTAAAAGCAAAAGGTCATACGTCACCTAACCCATTGGTTGGAGCTGTTCTTGTACGAAATGACCAAATCATTGCTGAGGGTTACCACAAAGAGGCGGGTTCTTTTCATGCAGAAGCTGAAGCCTTTAACGCTGCCAATGGTATAGACTTAGAAGGTGCTGATCTCTACTGTACATTAGAGCCTTGTTGTCATACCGATAAGAAAACTCCTCCATGCGCTCAAGAAATTATTAAAAGAAAAATCAAAAATGTTTATATTTCGGCCCTAGATCCAAATCCCAAAGTTAACGGAAAAGGAATAAAATTATTACAAGAAGCTGGTATACATGTTGAGCATGGTTTTATGCTTGAAAAAGCAGATGAGCTTAATAAAGTTTTCAACAAAGTGATGTCCACAGGTCTTCCTTATATTCATCTCAAAATCGCACAGTCTCTTGATGGCACTATGTCTCTTAATTCAGGTGAATCAAAGTGGATTACTGATGAAGATGCTAGAAAACAAGTTCATGAGTTAAGAGGGTTTTATGACGGTGTTTTAATTGGTGCACAAACAGCACGAAATGATCGTCCAAGTCTTACGATTCGTTATGGATTAGAAAACGATTTCCCCCAACCCCGTCCAATTATACTGGGAAGTAAGAACGGTATTCATGAAGAGTTAAAAAAACGAGCCGTATTTATTAATTCATTAAAAGATTTAAATGAACTAGTTTCAAAACATTCAATTCACTCCATCCTTGTTGAGGGAGGCCCAAAAACTTTAAGCTCATTTATAGAAAAAGGGTTATATGATGAACTAAGTTTTTTTATTGCTCCCAAAATTATTGGAAAAGGAAAGCATAGTTTTGAACAATTTGAAATTACAAGTATGAAAGATCATAAGAGCTTAAAACTAAAATCTGTTAACATTATCAATGATCAGATTAGAGCTGATTACCTAAAGACAAAGTAGTAAATCTCCTGTCTCTGAACCCACACAGGTTGCCATTAAACCTTGCTCGCAAATACCAAAGGGCGTATCTGGTTGACAAAAATCTTTATTCGTATGAACAGAAAGAGGAACTCCTGATGAACAGGCCTCTTTTCCCTTTTCCCCACAACGATTCACTCCGCAATACTTTATCCCACTCATAGGACAGCCACCTATTTTAACCTCATACCAACTACCAGGACATTGATAGCAATTATTTTGCCCAATGCTTTTGCATTCGCTGCTAATCAAGTGGCAAATATCTCCGTCATTTAAAACTTTTTGTGACTTTATATGCTGTGAATTTAAAACTTTTACTCCCGGAAAAATTTGATCCATAGAGCTATTGGCATACCTTTGTTTTTTTGCAGGTGAGTGCACAATTTCTATACTTAGATGGTTTTTTTGAATATTAAACAAAGGTATTTTCCATACTAGCTTCTCACCTCGTAGATCGTCGGTTTTTTTATGGAAAAGCTCAAGATTTAAATAAAACGGTCTTTCAAGATTTGGACTTAAGCTAATTTTAAGTGAGCGAATAAAGTCTAAAGTGATAGCGTTTTCATTAAAGAGCGCTTCATCGCAGGACTGCTTCATTTTTTTTTCAACTAATCGTAAAGAATACCAAGATCTTGCTTTTTTATAAGGAGCCTTTGACATCAGACAGGTAGAGTCAATATCTAATATTTTCACCCATGCCTTACTTTCATTTAAAGCAATGGTCTCATTGAACAAAGCGGGGTGAACAAAGTGAATTTTCAAAGCAGTAGTTAGTCTCAAGTAAAGATGCGAATACAACTCTACTGGAGAGAATTGTGCTTTCTCACACGCACTTATAGAAATAAGGATTATAAGCAAGCTTAATCGCTTATATATTCTTGCATACATCTAAATCCAACCTTTATTAAATCACTACCAGAAAATATTCTTGATCCAAGAAAACTAAATGAATTAGTTTCATGACTTTCTTTATTCCAACTTATTCTCATCCCAAGTCTATTGAGCTGATTGCTTGCATCAAGGTACATACTTGAGGCCCTAATATTATAGTCTGGGTTAAATGGATTTTTAACATATTCAGGAACTCCTCCTATTAATGAGCGAAGTCCCGTCCAGGAAATGTTTTTTGAGTTTACACTTTTGTATGGCCTATTTTTAACAAAGCATTCTCTTAAATAATATATTGAACAACTTGAAAGCTTGAATTCAATATTGCCTTTTTGGATTTCATAAAGCTCTTCGCCAAACTTTCTTTTTGTCCAAGGAAAAGGAGGAAAGCTCTTATCAATAAAACTTGGATCATTCATTTCTAGAGGATAAAAAGATGCAGCATCTAGAATATGTGATTGAACTAATTGCTTGCCTTTAAACTGACAGTATTGCTCCATTTGATTAACCGATAAATTACTCGCAGGTGTGGCCCAAAGATATTTTTCTTTAGGTATTTCAAGTCTAGCTTCAGAGTAGCCAGCATCGACCCAGTCAATAAGATCTCTAAAGCTTACAAGAGATTTATCAATATAAATTTCTCTATCAAAATTATTCCAAATATATTCAGTTGACTCTTCTTTAGCATGCTCTCGGTAAACATAGACTCTTTGGGGTAAATAGACATCGGAGCAAGTATCTAAAAGTAATATTTTTTGTGAAAAATTCGACTCGTTATTTTCAATTGATAGTTGAAGCTTTAAGGCTCCGCCTTTTGGGGCTACTTCATAGAATTTATTATTGGAGTACTTATTCGCCTTAACGGTATATGTTTTGTTTTGAAACTTAGTTGTAAACTTGCCACCATTTTCAAAAAAACAATTAAGATAATGAGGGTTACACTCCATATAATCTTGCTGAATTAAATTATGCCTTGGAATATCTGAGCATTTAAGCATCCCTTTTGTATAAAGGTTTTCAATATCACCTAGCTCATACCTTTTTTTTAGCTCAGGTATTATTGAGTGAATGATTTGGGCCTGACGTGCTTTTTCAATAGTTTTATCACTTACAGGCTTTTGAAATCCCATATAATAAGAAACTCCGCTTCCCACAGAGATTGCTAAACTAAAAAAAACTAATAGCCCGAGAGTTTTATTATTTTTTTTTACCTGAGTATTTTCTTCAGCCATTTGCTATTTTTTCCATTTCTCTATCATATGACTAGGAGGTCAAAGAGAGATAAAATATAACTAGTAAGTATTATAACCAAGTTATAAGGCGAAGCCTATGAAGTGGATTGAAGAAGCAAGTAAACAAACAGATAAATGGAATGAAATTCTTTCTTTTGAAGAATTTATGGGTCGGTTGGAAAAAAATCCACTTACATTTATCAGAACAACAGCCCTTTATTTCAAAGACCTCTTTGAATATTATGGCCGGGATGAAAATGATAATTTTAAGCTTTTTCAACAATCTTTTCCAGACTCAATTCCAATTTGTGGACAACACAGAGCTCAAAAAGCAATTTATGAAAACCTCATAAACTTCTGTGAGGAAGGATTTAATAATAAGTTTATGCTCCTTGTAGGACCTAATGGTTCTTCCAAAACAAGTATTGTTAAAAAACTTATGCTAGCTGCAGAAGCCTATTCATTAACAGATGAAGGGACGATGTATAGCTTTAGCTGGGTTTTTCCTGTTGAGAGCCAAGTCAAAGGAACCCTTGGATTAGGCAGAGACTATTCAAGCCCAGGGCTTGAAACTTTTGCTCACCTTGATGATGTAGAAATCTCAGCTATTTTAAATTCTGAGCTTAAAGAAAATCCGGTTCTTCTAATTCCTAAAGAAACAAGACAAATATTAATTGATCAGTATTTTGAAAATGATAAAAATAGGCTTGATACCTTAAGAAAATCTTATTTGTATCATGGAGAGCTCTCTAAAAAGAATCAAATGATTTATGATGCCATGTCGAAGAGCTACAAAGGTGACCACCTTGCAGTACTTAAGCATATAAGAGTTGAGCGCTATAATATAAGTCGTGCCCACTCAAGCTCCGCTGTTACAATAGAGCCTCAATTACATGTTGATGCTAAGATGCAACAGATAACAATGGACAAAAGACTTGCTGCTCTTCCTCCAAGCCTTCAATCTCTCAACCTGTTTCAACTGCAAGGAGAAGCAGTTCTGGCCAATAGAGGATTATTAGAATTTTCTGATCTTTTAAAAAGACCATTGGATGCTTTTAAATATCTTCTTATGACTATGGAATCCAAAAGCATTAATATTCAAGGTATGCTTATTGCTCTTGATGTTTTGTTTATGGGTACATCTAATGAGATACATCTTCAGGCATTCAAGCAACATCCTGATTTTAATTCTTTCCGTGGACGTATGAACTTTATTCGAGTTCCTTATCTTCTTTCATACACTGAAGAAGAAAAAATATATGAAGATCAAATCAAAAACCTTGATGACCGCTCAACGTTTGAGCCCTATGCTATTAAGGCTTTATGTTTATTTGCTGTTCTTACAAGAATTCGATCATCCCAAGAAAAACATTACAAAGATAAAAAGATTGGAAAAATCATTGCTCATTTTAATCCATTAGAGAAAGCTCTTTATCTTGGTGACACTGATCTACCAGAAAGACTTAATAGTGATGAGAAACAAACAATGACTCTTTCAAGAGATGATGTTTTTGCCGAGTATGATCATGACCCTCTCTACGAAGGCAAGTTTGGGATTTCTCCAAGAGAAATGAAACAAATCATTTATGAGCTCTCATCAGAGCATAAAAATATTACCTTTATTGAGGTAGTTGAATACTTAGCAAAGTTCATTGAACGTAAAGGAGAATTTGAGTTTTTAAACATTTCTCCTCAAGGAAATTATCATAATCCTCATTACTTTATAAAGGCTGCCAAGGATTACTGCCTTAGCCATTTTGACAGAGAGCTTAGATCTAGCCTTGGACTAATTGATGACCGCTCTTATGAAGACTATATTGCCAAATATATTACTCATATTAGTGCTCTCATCAAAGGTGAAAAAGTGAAAAACGACTTCACTGGAAAGTTTGAAACAAGCGATATGTACTTTATTCAAGAGTTTGAAAATAATATTCACTTAACTGAAGATGCTCAAACATTTCGCTCCCACGCCATCTCTAAATTAGGAGCATACGCTCTTGATAACCCTGGCAAGAAGCTTATTTACACAGATGTCTTCCCAGATATTATGAGAAGGCTCAAAGAGTCTTTCAGAGAGGAACAGAAAAAGAAAATCAAAAAGATCTCTAAGAACCTAGTTTATTATGAAGCAGAGATTAATGGCCAAGCAGAGAAGAAATCTAATATTTTCACAGAAGAAAATAGACAAGAAATTGTGAATATATTAGAAAACCTCAAGGAAAAGTTTAATTACACTCATGATGGTGCCCTTAAACAACTCCGCTATACTATTAATGAGAAATACTAGGCCATAAGCTGAACGATAAAACTCAAACCTTTAGAACCTTCCAAGAGGATTGTTATATTATTAACTATCCTGTCACTATAAAGCATGATGGCTTTCGCTTAGATCAATTTCTTATGGAGCAATTACCTACCTTTTCTCGTGAGTTTATTAAGAAAAAAATTGCTGGTGGAAATATTGAAATTGAAAATAGACAAGGCTCTCTTAAACCAAGCACGCGCCTTAGCGAGGGACAAAGGGTTTCAATCTATACCTATAAAAGTAATTTAGAAGATGAGTATTGGAGAGGAGATAAACTCGAGTTTGATCCAGTAAGAGTCCTCTATAAGGATGAAGATCTCTTTGTTATTTCTAAACCATCATTTATGAGCACTCACCCTGCAGGCAAACACCTTTTTCATTGCGCCAATGTTTATCTAGAACGTGAGTTTGGTGGAGTTGCAAACTCAGTACATAGACTTGATCGTGAGACTTCAGGCATTCTTTTATTTGGAAGATCGAAAGATATTACAACAAAACTAACTGAAGCTTTTGAATTTAAGACAGTAAAAAAATGTTATTTTTTTATTGCTCACAAAAAAAACAATATTGAAAAAAGTTTTACCGCCAATGAAAGCTTAGAGTCTGAGAAAAACAGACTTTTTGTCCAGGCCTTCCCTGAAAACTCAAACAAGGGAAAAATTGCAAAGACTCATTTTGAAATATTATTTGATAATGAGAATTTTATTATGGCCTTAGCATTTCCTATTACCGGAAGACAGCATCAAATACGTGTTCATGCTGCTTATCATGGGATGCCTCTTTTAGGAGACAAAATCTACCATGGTGGTCGAGATGTATTTGGACGATTTAAAGATGGCGTAGCAACTGAGGCTGATTTTAATCAAATGCAAATTCCAAGGCATGCCCTTCACGCTATTGCGATTTCTTTTCCTTATAAAGAAAAAAGGAAATTATTCATTGACGATATTCCTGACGATCTTTTTAAATGGGCAAAAGACCATTTAAAAACATTTAATGAAATAGAAATTAAAGATTTGATTGAAAAAAGAATTGAAAATTATTTTAAAGACTTTAAGTGATTATAAACGCCATGAACACTTTGATTTTCCTCACCTGTTAGTATGACCTCAGGC
>CAYGJN010000076.1:0-13594 GCA_964350135.1 uncultured Bacteriovoracaceae bacterium
CTTGAGGAATTCATTCTGGCAAAAGCTTAATATAATGACAACGGAAAGCCCGGCTGAGCAGTGCGAAATTTAGAGGTTTAATCAAAAAAGCCCTTAAAGAACTCTAAGGGCAGCGCAGTATCAAATAAATTCTATTCTAGGGAAATAAATATCCTTTAATATCCGCTTCTCTTTCTTTACAAAGTTCTTCACCTGTTTTTCCATCTTTTTCATTAGAAAAAACCATCTCGGAAGTCTTAACACGTTCTTTTATTGCTCGCTCATTAAAGTCTATAACCTGAACCTTATAGATAACACTCATACGGTATCGACCAAAGATATCTTCACTCTTGTGATTATACTTTGAACATCCAATATAGCCCGTAAGTGATTGGCTCTCTAACACTTCATTATTTGCAAGTGCATTTAAGTTTAAAAGACTAAGTGTAATTAAAATTAATTTCTTCATTTTTTTTGCCTTATTATTTAAGTTCCAGGTCTAACAGATCATAATACTGATCGATATGTTCATTTATCATATAGTTTTCAACATCTATCGTTTTAGAGCTTTTTGAAAATCGAAGAAGGTTTTTAAATAATTCATCAATTTTCATTTCCTTTTTTGCAAGTCTTTTAAGCTCATATGGAAGTTGTTCCGACAAAATCAAATCAATATCCTCCACTCTATTCATTGTGTATCTTTGCTTAATAAGGGGACGAAAATCAAAAACAGAGTATCCTCTAAAATAAAGGTCTATTTCAGCTTCTTTCCTAAATTTCTCTACCCTACCTTCATCATTTAAAAAATCTTGAATATTGGAAATTTCTTTTTGGATAGCAGATTTAGCATATTCTTTCCTGACAGCACCCTGTACACATATATGGGTTACTTCATTATCAATTAGACTGCAGACTTTTACAGAAAGTACCTGGTCTGAATCATGCATAGTAATAGTAGCGCTTCTTAAATCAGATTTTAGCTCAACAGCAAAAGCTGAATTAATACAAAATGAGAGAGCAATAACCGGGAAACAATGCTTAATCTTCATAATAAGTACTCCTATTAAACTTTGGAGATGCTTTGTCTCCCTCAAGCAAGTTCTGTTCAATAAACAATGTAAAAATTTTACTAGAACCAATTCTGAAAACTCTCTAAGTTGTTATTTTAACTAAGATCGAAAGGCTGATAATTTAAACAAAAATGATAATGAGAAAGAGGCTAATAAGGCTTAGGATAAAAAAGAAGCTAATAAGAGTAAAAAAAGTAATGAGTGTGAACACTTGGCTTCCATTAAGATTATAATGAGATTTAAATCCAGCAAAGATGTACACAAGCCATAATGTTTCTTGAAGAACCCCACCAATAAACGGTATTGCTGAGACAGTGTGAGAGCTCATAGCATGAGATAAAATATCATCAATACTTTCTTCTAGCTCCCCTTCTTCAAAATAAAGAGGTGAAACAAGAAGAAGTAAAAACTTCCAAATCCCCACATGAATATATTGCCATACAGGAAATAAAACAATCCCTGCTCCTAGATAAAAGACAACAATATGTGAAGAAAAACTCAATTCAAGATCTGAGTTAAATCCGGCCGTAATATCAGAGAAACTTAGAATCATTAAGATAAGACAACCTGAGATGATTTTAAAGATCCAACTTGTGCAAATAGCTTCAGTAAGAGAGAGCTCCCTGAGCCCTTGGGATTTCCACTTATCGTTGCTGCCATTTAAAGTATAGTCCGCGAACTTAAAGGGATGTGTAAAGGCAGTTAAATAGGAAAGAACAATGGTTTGCATGCAATAATATTATTTCAAAAAAGATCTAAGTTCAAAATTCTTTATCCAGTTTGTTCCAACCAAATAGTGATAGACTAAATTAGTCGACTTATCCCATACAAGAAGCTCATTGCTATAGTATAAAAGCCCTAAGTTTTTCTTTGCCAAACTCATATCAATCATTGGATGGTTTTTAAGAATTGTATCTTTTCTAGCGATTTTTTTTGAAACTCTAAAAGCTTCATCCTTATCGGATTTTCCAAATAAAAGAACAAAAAGTTTTCCCATATTCTCATGATTGACTTGTTTATCTGGATCACTCGATTTAACAATAAACCCTTTGCCGTTTGGGATAATAAAGCCTAGTTTTTCCTTTTTATTAGAAAGACTAAAATGAATATCCTGTTTGGTTATTATTCCATTTCCAAAAGGTCTTTTAAGCCAATAGTCTTGTAAATTTGAAAGAAAGATCTTTGCACTAGCTTCAGATAACTCATAAATAAAATCACCTCTTGAAAGAAAAAAACCTGATTTCTTTTTAAACTTTTTAAAAAGTAAAAGCTCTAAACTTTGATCTGCAATAATTTTAATTCGGCCAATTTCCTCACTTAAATCACTAAGGCTTCCTTGATAAATATTTTGACCAGAAAGCTCCATTAGCCATTGAGTAAGACCCTCTATGGCCTTCAAATTATAATTAAGTCCCATATAAGCTTTAGGAGTTGTTTGTTTATTTATAATATCTAAACTAAATGCCCTATTTCTTTTGCTAGAAAACTGAATTGACTTCAGAGCTTTTATTGGAAGAGAAATTGATTTATCGTAGAAAAGATCTCTTGGGACTTTAAATAAAGAGAGCATTTGATCATATAGCATTCCACTATTTTTGACGCTTGGATCATATGCGAAATCTTTAATAATATCAAACTTACCTATCACCAAATTCTCTTGAACTTCATTATTTTTTGTAATTTTGATTTTCATATAAAAAGTTTCATCTAGTTTTAACTTGGGGCCTAGAAAGAATTCTTGTTTTTGATCTACAAATTCAAAGGTAAGTTTGTTTGAAAACTTATTCTTAATTTTTGCATAAAGTTGTTTCTTCTCATTATTTAAAACTCTTTCTACTTTAAAACGAGAAAGTTTCTGTAAAAATTGATTAATAATTTTCTCATCAACTGGATACTCATTAAGGAAAGCCTCTCTTGCCTTAATTACAATAGAATAATCATTAAAACTAATTCTTTGAATATTTTGAGTATTGCTTTTTAAAGCATTGAAACTTTGATCTTTTTCCGTAAAAAAAGACTGCCCTAACTCCTCTGTAAAATAAGTATAAGTCAAAAGCCCTATAAGTATTAAGGCAAGAATGCCTTTAGTTTTCCAAGATGGCCGGGCCATACTTTCTCCGATATAGAACAAATGCAAACGTAAGAAGGATAAGTGGAGCAAAAATGACAGCAAAGTAAAAAACAACGTTTAAAGATGTATCCGATATAGCAAGCTTTTCGTTAGTTATCTTTGGGGTTGAAAAGCTAATAAATTCACTATTGTCAGAGAGCCATTGAACCATATTTGAAAAAAGCAAAAAATTATTTTTATATTGCTGATATCTATTTTGAACAAAGTCGGAGTCACCTAAAACAATTGTTCTTTTATTCACTTCTTTAACTGCTGCGCCAATAGTTATTGGCCCTTTATTATCAATTCCCTGGTTAAACCTAACAGGCTTTTTGGATTTGATCTCATCGAAGCTTTTCTCGGCCCAACTTGCAGGAAAATTTGAAGTCTGGAGAAGCCTTGAGGCTTGAAGCCCTGGTCCTTCCAGTATCTGAACTGATGAGGAAAATGGAAAGAAGACATCCCCTTTCATTTTTAAAGTAATCTCATGATTCTTATCAAAATTATTGATCATTGGAATCGATCCACCGTATTCTTCAATGGTAGATAAACTATCAATAACAAAATCATTACTCACAGAAACTGATCTTTTCTCTGCAAGAATATTTCTTAAATTTTCAAATGGATCACTATTAAGTTGAGGGTCAAGAGCAACAAGTACTGGAATATCCTGATCTAAAATTGATGCTAAGTTTTTAATTTCTTTTTCAAGAAAGCCATCTTTTGGTCCCCAGATAGTTAAGATACAATTTTTTACAACTTCTTTTGAGTGCTCAAGGGCCAAATGTATTTGTTTTACCTCTATTCCCTGGTCAAAAAGCCTTGAGACCAGGACCTTTATTCCCTCAACACCTTCATCCTCTAATCCAGGGGATCTATGACCTTGAACATAGCAGAGATTAATTTCTTTATTATTAACAAGTTTTAAAATGCTTGTTGTAAACCCTCTTTCACTAGCGATTGAGGTTGTGGTCGTACGATCTCCGTATTTAAAAATAATGGTACCGTATTGCTCAACCCCTTCTTGCTCAACTCTAATAGGATTTGTGTCAGGATCAATAACTTCATACTCAAGCTTATTGTTTTCAAGTCTATATAGTTCAAGCAAAGATTCTATATTTGTCGCATCAGATCTTTTTGTGAAAATAAGGACCTTTAGAGGCTTCTCCAATCTTTTTAAAATATCTTTACTCTGCTCAGATAAACTATTAAGGCTGTATTTAGTTAAATCAACCTGGAAAGTCTTTTTATAAGCAAGGTAATTCACAAGGCCAAGAATAGAAATTATGAGAAATAGACTAAGGGCCTCACCAATAAACCTTTTAAAGAAATTGCTCGCCACAAATTTTTCAAAATGTTTTCTACGTAAAAGAATAAGAATAATAGTAAATGTAATGGTGCAAACAGTGACACAAAGATTTAAAACAAGATATTCCCCAAGGGCAATCCAACAAAAGATAGAAAGCAGATAAAGAATAAAATTAATAGCTGAAAGCAAGGGATATAGCATCTACCAGTTCCTCGCATCCATGGACTTTAAAGTCATAATAAAAAAGATTCCTATAAAGCTGGCAAAATAAACTAAATCATGAAGCTTAATTGCACCTCGACTAAAAGGCTCGAAATGAGAGCTAATGCTCAGATACTCAAACAATTGCCCGACAATCTGATTGCTTGTTGTTTGAGCAGTCCAGGAAAGGGCAACAATAGACAAAAGCCCAAGGATTCCCATAAATGCAGCAAAGACAGTACTTCTTGTAATCATTCCAATAAAATAGCTAAAGCTTAAATAAGAAAGTGCATTAACAAACGCACCAAGGTATCCAGTAAAAATACTTGCCCAATTGTCATAGCCACTAAAATGTAAAATTAAAGGAAAGATTAAAGTTAGACCAAGGAAGATAGCAATTATAACTGATCCTGTTAAGAACTTTGAAAGTAAAATCTGCCAATCTTTTAAAGGTGCTAGATATAAAAGATTGAGTGTTCCTTGTTTTTTTTCTTCAGTAATAAGTCGCATTGAAAAAAGAGGAAGTATAAATATAAAGAGTGTGTTCATATTTCCAAATAATGGGCGCATGGCAAAGCTATGAATAGCAATATCTTGACTTGAGTGTGCAATGCTAAACAAGTTCACAAAAAGATAGCCTAAAAGGGCAATAAAAAATGAACTTAGGATATAAAAGATAGGAGAACTCAACTCTCCTAGAATATCTCTTTTAAATAGTATCCAAACCTTATTCATTTTTCCCATCCACCAGTTTTAGAAAGATATCTTCTAAACTTGACTCCAACTTTCTAAACTCAAAAACTTGATGATTGTTTTGCACCAAAAACTCTAAGAGCGATGACCTGTCACAACTATCGTTTAAACGAAAATGCAAATCAAGAAACTCACCGTTTTGAATACTACTTTCAATTTCACCATAAGCAGAGAGTGTGCCTCCCAGGGACTTTTCACTTTTAATTGTAATACCCAACTTGGTGTGAGAGTCGAATCTTTCTTTAATTGAACTATAAGAAGAGCTTTCAATTATTTCGCCATTATTAATAATAGTAATATCATCACAGATTTGTGCAACTTCTCCCAGCTGGTGACTTGATAACATAATAGTATAATCATCTCTTAGCTCTTTTATAAGATCTCTCACTTCAATAATTGATTTGGGATCTAGCCCAACAACAGGTTCATCTAGAATCAAAATAGAAGGCTTCATTATCAAGGTTGAAGCAATCCCCACTCTTTGTTTAAAACCTTTTGATAATTGATCAATAAATCTGTATCGAACTGAGCCTAGGTCCATTCTCTTGATTACATTATTTAAATTATCTTGAACTTCTTTAGGGTTATCTAGATAAAGCATGCCCTGAAAGAAAAGAAAATCTTCAACTTTCATATCTGTATAAAGAGGGGGAACTTCAGGTAGAAAGCCAATCTCTCTTTTGCATTGGATAGGATCCTCAAGAGAATTAATTTTTCCAATAAGGACATCCCCACTGCTTTGTTTAAGCAGGCCACTTATAATATTCATTGTAGTAGATTTTCCAGCTCCATTAGGCCCAAGAAATCCATGAATTCTATTTTGGGAAATTTTGAAGTTCAAACCCTTTATGGCCATCTTACCAGGGTACTCTTTTGAAAGATTTTGAACTTCGATTGCATATTCCATAGAGATAAAGTTTACAAAATAGAATGAGTGCTGTCAGCAACACCATTACCCGACCACAGAACTCCACTTTTTCATCTTATTCAATGATTACTCCTTTAATGCCGAAAAGAACTTATGACGAAATTTGATGCTTTTAAGGAATTATTTTCCAAAGCAGAACATATTGTGATCACAACCCATGCTGGTCCAGATGCTGATGGTATTGGGAGTGAGATAGCGCTCTGTTTGGCCCTAAAAGAGCTGGGCCGAAATGTAATTTGTGTTAACGAGGAGCCTCTTCTTGAAAGATACAAATATCTCGACCCTTCAAATGTTATTACGGACTATCAATCTTTTAAAATTGATAAAACAATAGATCTTTTTATTGTTGTCGATACTAACAACTCTTCAAGAATAGGAAGCCAAATGGCCGGGCTTCTGGTGAAGTCTAAAAATGTCCTTTTTATTGACCATCATCCATGTCCAGCTGAAGTAGAAAAGCTCCATTGTATTGATACAACCGCAGCAGCAACAGGACAGGTTGTAGGAGAAATCATTGATTATCTAGGAATAAAGTTCACTAAAGAGATGGCCTTGCCTTTATACACGGCCATACTTATTGATACATCTTCTTTTCGATATCCAACTGTTTCAGGAAGAACCCATTCCCTAATTGCTAAATTACTTAATACAGGAGTTAAACCTCCAAATGCATATAATATGATTTATGGTGAAAAAAAGATTTCACATATGCAACTGCTTGGAAAAGTCTTATCAAGTGCTGAAACGAATTCCACAGAAGAGATCGCTTGGATCTCAATTACAGATAATATGATTACTCACCACTGCTCAGATATCGAAGATACCCATGCCTTTATTAATCACCTTCTAGTTCTTGATAATATAAAAATAGCTTGTATGTTTCGAAATGAAGGCAAGCAGGTAAAAATAAGTTTTCGCTCAGCTGGCGATATTGATGTAGGAGTTATTGCTCAAGCACTGGGCGGCGGAGGTCATAACCATTCAGCGGCAACAATCGTTGAAGGTAACGTGAATGAAGTCATTAAAGAAACAATTGCAAAGATTGAAAAAATCTTAAAGAATATCAGCTAAATGCATCTTTAACTTAAGGTCTGTGTACTTCAAAGCATTTCTTCTAAGTTTCACTGAATCAAACTCATTTAAAGAATTAAGGGATGGAAATATATGAGCAGGTTTTTCTACAAAGATAGCATTTTCTTCTTTAATATATTCTTCATTTTTTTGATTGCGTTTGAGTACAACAGGTCTTCCCATAGCTAGAGATCCAAGGGCCATATTGGGATAGGAAGAGCTAGATAAATCAATAAGGCATTTTGATTTCGAAAATAGACTGGCAAGATCACCAACGCATCTTTCACCATAGAACTCAATATTTTGATTAGAACTCTTAAGATTTTTGTGATCACCTATAAAGATAAACTTCTCCCCTTGCTCAGCTCTAGTTTCAAAGTCTCTAAGTATTCTTGAAGTCACACCATCAGCATTTACGAGATAGTATTCTTTTTCAGTCAATTCATTTTTAGGATAATGGGAAATATCAAATCCTGGCGGAATTACTTCAATCTCTTTATCGTAATATGGCGAGATAAGTTCTTTTAAACCTTCTCTTGCAACAATTAATCGATCAATATTTTTAAAAGAATCTTTAACCCAAGTCTTAGTGAAACTAGAAAGTGTTTTTCCAAGAAGACCTTGAAATTTAAGATCAAGGTCATAGATATAGCTTAAATGCTTTGCCTTAGTGGGAATTTTCACCCCATGAGCAAAACCTTTTGAAATACTTATAACCCAATCAGTATTGCAATCAATATCAAATGTTTTAGCGATATGTGGGCAGAGATAAGACTTTCTATTAAAATCAGTCTCATCACTAACCATATTCGACAAATATGACGAATCAATTCTTCCTTGAGTAATTGGTCCAATAATATTTGGCGAGTTATAGGCGTAGGTAAAAAGAGATGCTTCAGGAAAAAGACCTCTCATCTTTTCAACAAATTCAAGATAATGATCTCTTTTTAAAATAGAGTCAGCAATAAGAGCAATTTTCATTAGAATCGGTCTTTAAAAAATTGAGCAGTTCGAGCAATTCCATCTTGAAAACTAATCTCAGGTTTATAATCACAAATACTTTGTAATTTAGTTAAATCAGGTCTTCTTTTTTTAGGATCATCTTTAGGCAACTCACTAAATGAAAGTTTAGAGCTACTGCCAAGTGCCTCAATAATCAACTCAGCTGTTTGTTTAATTGTGTACTCATCAGGATTTCCGATATTAAAAGGAGTTGGGTCATCACTAAAGAGAACATAGGCCATGGCCTTTACAAGGTCATCTACAAAACAAAAAGACCTTGTTTGAGAACCATCACCATAAATTGTAAGATCTTCGCCTTTTAATGCCTGGTTAACAAAATTTGGTATCACTCTACCATCGTCTGCTCTCATCCCAGGTCCATAGGTATTAAAAATACGAATGATCCTTGTGTCGACCTCATAATAGCGGTGATAAGTCATTGTTAGAGCTTCTGCAAAACGTTTTGATTCATCATAACAAGAACGTGGACCAATAGGATTCACGTTACCCACATAAGTTTCAACCTGAGGATGTATTTCTGGGTCACCATAAACTTCACTCGTTGAAGCCTCTAGAAACCGAGCTCCTTTTTCTTGAGCTAGTTTTAAAAGATTCAGCGTTCCTTCTGAGTTTACTCTCATGATTTCAAGAGGAATTTTAAAAAAATCTATGGGGGAAGCCGGAGAAGCAAGACTTAAAATAAAATCAAACTTTTCATCCTCAAATTTGGGAAGGTCTATATATACGTTACATTTATGAAAGCTAAAATTCTTATGATGTGAGATACGATCAATATTATACTGAGAACCAGTAATAAAATTATCAACTCCAACTACTCTAGCCCCTCGTTCAAGAAAAAACTCTGCAACATGTGAAGGAACAAAGCCTGCAGCCCCTGCAATTAAAAATGATTTTCCTTCTAAATTAGCTGGAATAACTACCTTACTCATGAATACCTCTTGGCAGGTATTTTATCCTAAGATTTCAATAATTAATAGCGCTTGAACTGAATCATTGACGCACTTAGTATTAGAAGAATTCCACCACTAATTTGCATAAGGGTGACTTCTAAATCAAGGATGATCCAATTCAAAAGTACTGCTCCCAATGGAAAGAAAAGCTCACCTATAGTGCAAAGCCTAGCGCTCACACCTTTTAAACCTCTATAATAAAGATACATAGCAACCAGCCCTGAAAGAACAACAAGTCCTGCGATTTTAATTCCTTGGATTGGAATAATTGAAAGCTCTGGTCTTTGGGAAATAACGAGCGGAATGATACCGAGAAGAGCAAATATATAGCGACCTGCCATAATCTCTGACTCTTTATAGCCAAAATTAGTTAATTTTTTACCAAAAACAGTGCTTCCTCCCCAGCCAATAACCGCAACAAATGTATAAAGATACCCCTGAAAGAAATCCTCTTCAAAAATTTTATCCCAACTAAAATTACGAAGCCCTTCTGCCGTATCACTCCAGGTTATGAGAAGTACACCACTTAAAGCGATTAAGGCCCAGAAGAGAAAAACTCTTCGGATCTTTTCTCCAAGTATAATTCTTGCAAGGATAACAGCTACTAGGGGCTGAAGCTTCTGGATAAGAATAACAAGGGACGGATTAATCATAAGAAAGGCTTGGGAGAAACAATATGTGGCCAATGCAGACCCTAGAATACCTATCAATACAAAATAAACGAGATGAGAAACAGGAGAGCTCCAAACTCGTTTTAGGTTTGAGAAAATAACTTTAATAAAAATAATGCTTAAAATAATATGTTCGTAAAAAACTAAACTAAGAGCATCAAGACCATTTTTAAGAAGTGGGTATCGAATTATTCCATCGAGTGACCAAATAAAAGAAGCACAGATAATAAGTAAAAGTCCTTGCATTTTCTACTGGGCCCCAAGAAATTCATTAAATATTTTTCTTGCCCTTAGGCTTGCAAGTTGTTTTTTTATTTTCTTTCTCTCTCGTGATCTTCTTTGTTCTTTAGTAAGTTCTACTTTTGGAAGAAGTCCAAAGTTAATACTCGAGGGACTTGGACGAGTGCAAGTCATTATATAATTAACAAGGGCTCCCATTGCAGTCTCAACAGGAAAACGAATAGGCTCTTTATCCTGAATCCTTCTTAATATTTGATGGGCCACATAAAGCCCCATGGCAGCACTTTCTGTATATCCTTCAACTCCAGTTATCTGTCCTGCAAAATATAATTCATCATACTTTTTTGTACTAAGATCAAAATTTAAAAGTTTTTGTGCATTTAAAAATGTATTTCTGTGAACACTTCCAAGATGATGAAATTGAGCATCTTGAAAACCAGGAAGAGTTCTAAAAACTCTAAGTTGTTCTGGATATTTTAGCTTTGTTTGAAAACCAACTAGGTTATATGCACTTCCTAATAAATTTTCTTTTCGCAGCTGAATAACAGCAAAAGGTATTGAGCCATCTTTTCTCTCAAGACCAATAGGCTTCATGCAAGAAAACCTAGGTGTGTCTTTTCCTCTTTCGGCCATTACATCTATAGGAAGACAAGCTTCAAAATACTTAAAGTCTTCAAAGTTTTGTGCAGGAACTTTATCAGAGCTATTTAGCTCTTCTATAAATTTATAATATTGCTCTTGCGTCAGGGGAACATTTAGATAATCTGCCGATTCATCATGCTCCTTATGACGGTCCTTAAAATACATTTGAGAAATATCAAGAGTATCGGCATCTACAACTGGTGCAATTGCATCGTAAAAATACAGATCTTGATCTGAAAGAGACTGCTCAATCCAATTCTCTAGCTTAGGGTGAGTTAGAGGACCTGTGGCCACAACAACATAGTCGCAATTAAATCTTTTTTGAGCTTCTAAGGGATCTATTATTGTTTCTTCTTTAATTTCAATATTTTCATGAGAGCGAATTTTTTCCGTCAGCATTTGAGAAAAAAGCTCACGGTCTACGGCCAAAGCATCACCAGCGGGCACTTTAGTCTTATAAGCACACTCAAGAACAAGAGAGCCAAGGCTTTGCATTTCTGTTTTTAAAAGTCCATGAGCTGAAGACTCATCCATAGATTTAAGAGAGTTAGTACATACAAGCTCTCCATAAGTTTTAATTTTTTGGGCAGGAGTTGGCTCGATTGCCTTGCCTTCACAAAGAATAACTTGCAGACCAAAGCTTGCTAAATAATGAGCACAGTCACTTCCCGCAAGTCCTGCACCAATAACTAAAATTCTTTTATTCAAGCTGGATCCTTTATGATAGATTGGGCATGAATTATTAGCACTTTAAAAAGCAGTGTGTCAACGAACCAAATGAGAATTCACTTACACCAAACACATAACCAACTAGCAGACTTCAAGGGAGTTTACAAAGAGCTTAAGCAAACTCTTTCCAATGGGCCAAAAGGACTACACCTCTACCCTGAGCTCTTTCTTACTGGTTATCCCCTACAGGACCTTTGCCTACAGCTTCCCTTTATTGAAGCCTATGGTGAGCTTTTAAAAAAAATTAATTCTTTTTCGAAATCGCTTGAAGCTAACCCTGAGATGAAAATTTTATTAGGGGCTCTCGACTATGAATTTCAAGATGCTAAACATCCTCATTCGATTAAAAATATTATGTTTGAAATCTCCCCTGGTGAGGAGCTTAAAAAGATTTACACCAAGCAATTACTTCCCAATTATGACATTTTTGATGAGAGAAAGTATTTTCATCCTGGGTCTGAAACTGGGACTATTGAGTTTAATGATTTAAAAATTGGTCTTCTTATTTGTGAAGATATGTGGCCAAGTTCATTTTATAAAAAAGATCCTGTTAGAGAGCTTGAGAAAATCTCTGACCTAGATCTGGCCATTAATCTCTCAGCATCTCCCTTTCATATCTCTAAACATGAGGCAAGACTTCAAAGAGCGAGTGAGATCTCTAATAGGCTAAAAATCCCCTTTTATTATGTAAATCGTGTCGGAGGAGAGGACGAAATACTCTTTGATGGTCGAAGCTTTGCAGTAGATGGAGATAGACTTATTGGAGAAGCTTCAAAGTATGAAAAAGATCTTCTTGAACTTGATTATTCTCCTCGAGGTCCCTATAGGGAACTAGAGTATAAAAATCTAAATACGTGGGAAAACCTTTTTAAGGAAAATTTAACAAAACAAAACCCCAGTAGCTTAAATACTTTATCTGATAATGAGCTTGATGAAATTATAGAGGCTCTTAATTTTGGAGTTCAAGAGTATGCTCGTAAGAATGGCTTCAGTAAGTTTCTTGTGGCCCTTTCTGGTGGCATCGATTCCTCCCTTGTCCTGACCCTATTAAAACTTGGACTAAAACAAGGGCAAGAAATTGAAGCACTCTATATGCCCGGTATCTATTCAGCAGGAATAAGCCATGACCTCTCTCGAGAATTGGCCAAAAACCTAAATATTCCTCTTAAAGTTCTCCCTATAAAATTTCTTCATTCAACTTGTCGGAATGCATTTTCTCATGAGCTTGGTTCTGCTCTTGAAGGCCTTGCTGATGAGAATATTCAAAGTAGATTAAGAGGAACTCTTTTGTACGCAAGATCTAACCAAACTAACGCCATGGTTATCAATACTTCTAATAAGTCAGAAATCGCTGTTGGCTATTCTACCCAGTACGGTGATAGCGTTGGGGCCATTAGTATGCTGGGGGATCTCTATAAAACTGAAGTCTTTAGCCTTACAAAATATATCAATAGAAAATATGGAAATTTAATTCCTGAGGGTATTATTACCCGTTCTCCTTCTGCAGAATTAAGGGCAGAGCAAAAGGATGAAGACTCTCTTCCTCCCTATAAAAACCTAGATGCCATTTTGGAAGGACTTTTAACATATAGGTTCACTGTTAAAGAGCTTGAAGAAAAAGGCTTTTCTAGACAAGAAATAGAGAAAACAGTCAATCTTTATACAAGATCGGAGTATAAAAGGTCACAATTTTGTCCTATAATCAAAGTGAAATCCAAAAGCTTTGGTTGTGGGTATAGAGTCCCACTAACAAAAGCCTCGGACTTCTATTTACACACATTGGAGTAATTATGAGTAAAGCAAAAAAATCAGTACAAAAAGTACTTAAGCAAATCCAAAAAGAAGTTTCCACTATTGTTGGAGAAAAGATCCTTAATAAATATCAGCAAAAAGTTAATATGCTTGTTAGGAATCAAAG
>CAYGJN010000077.1:0-13564 GCA_964350135.1 uncultured Bacteriovoracaceae bacterium
GGTCTGCCGGCCATGATGAATAGTATTTATGAAAGGGCCAAAAATCTATGAGTGAGAAAAAAACAGAAAATAGACTTGGTGAAGTTTTTAAAAAAGTTGCTTCTATTGGCCTAGGAGCAGCTTTTATGACTGAAGATGCTATCAGGTCTGCTCTTGGAGATCTACCAGTTACAAAAGATATTATTAACGGACTGGTTGAAAGTGCTAAACAACAAAAAAATGAAGTCGTAAACTCTATTAAAGGTGAAGTTAAAAACTATCTCTCTAAAATAGACCCTTCTCAGGAGCTAGACCGTATCCTTAATGATTATGAAATTGAGGTAAATGCCAAACTTAATTTCAAGAAAAAAAAGAAATAGAACTACAGACAAATTAGTAGAAAGGCTAAAGATAATACAATAATTCAAAATATCCTTTGCAATATTGGCCAGTTTTTTTAATATTCTCAATATGGCAATAGCACAAAACTCACCTCTAGATTATCTTGATAAAGAGCAAATCCTCGAACTTCGGATCCGAGACTTAAACTTATCTCTTGAGAGTACTCCTTATTACAAATTATGCCTTAAGCTTCATCATGAGCTGGCCAAAAAAGGTCTTAATTTCAGGCCACATTTTTGGGCCTCAGATGAATGGTTTTCTCCTGATGGCATAGGTGGTGTAGCGATCCCCTTCTATCTTTTTCACCCCAGACTTATAGAGTTAGAAAAAGAATTTATGGGAGAAGCAGAAGGTGAAGACCCGAGAGATTTTTTAAGACTTCTTCGCCATGAATGTGGTCATGCTCTTGATAATGCCTTTCATCTAAGAAAAAATAAATCAAGACAAAAAATATTTGGCAGACCTGGACTAACCTACCCAAAGTCTTATCTTCCAGACCCAAAAAGTAAATATTTTGTAAGACATCTAAAAAACCATTATGCCCAGGCCCATCCAGAAGAAGACTGGGCCGAAACCTTTGCGGTTTGGCTAACTGATAATTCTTGGAAATCAATTTATAAAAATTGGCCATGTATTGAAAAACTAAACTTCATGGACCAATTAATGAAAAAACTTAAAGATAAAAAACCTCTTAATACGAAACAGACTACCTATAATCATGCCCGTAATTTAAATATTAGTTTAAAAGACTATTATAAAACTAAAACTAAGCAATATAGAATTAACAGATGTTATTTTGCTAAAGAATCAAAAGATCTTTTTACTGATTTACCATCCAAGATAACTGCTCAAAAATATTTACGTACTCAACGAAAGTTTCTTATAAGCTCTTTAAACACTAGATTAAAAAGACCTGTCAGTGAAGTTAAACCTTTAATCCAAGAATTTGAAAACTCGACTAAAACACTTTATATCAATAACCTCGATCCTAAAATAAACTCCCAGATTCTTGCAATCATCGAATCCAAAAGTCATAATTACTATAAGAAAGGTCTTCACCGGATAATTATGTGAAAAAACGGATTCTAGTTCTCATGCATGAGGACACAGTCCCGCCAAAATTTTCAGGAATTAATAAAAGCGAAAAAGAATTTGCTCCCTGGGCAACTGAATATGATGTATGTTCTGAGCTTTGTAAAATAGGTCATGAAGTTAAGGCCCTCGGTGTTCAGTATGACCTTAAAATTATTAGAGATACCATAGACGAATTTAAACCTCATCTCGTGTTTAATCTTTTAGAAGAGTTTCAATCCCAGGCCATCTTTGATCAAAATATTGTAAGCTATTTAGAACTTTTAAAAATGCCTTACACAGGTTGTAACCCAAGAGGTTTAATTCTCGCTCGAGACAAGGCCTTAGCAAAGAAAATTTTGAGCTATCATAGAATCAAGACGTCTAATTTTTTTGTCATTGAAAAAGGCAAAAAGATTTTTGTACCTAAAAATATTCAATATCCCCTTATTATAAAATGCCTTAATGAAGAAGCATCTATGGGCCTAGGTAAGGCCTCAGTGGTGACCAATGAAGAAAAGTTAAAAGAAAGAGTAAAGTTTGTTCATGAGTCTTGCCATGATGATGCTATTATTGAAGATTTTATCGAAGGAAGAGAGTTTTTTGTCGGAGTCTATGGACATAAACGCTTAAAAGCACTACCAGCATGGGAGCTCTTTTTTAAAAATGTTGAAAACCCTCAACGTGAATTTTATTCTTCCAGAGCAAAATTTAATTCAGACTACAGATCTAAAAAAGGGATCAATACAGGAAAGGCAAAAATCAAGACAGATCTTGAAAGCAGATTACAGACTCTTGCAAAAAAAGTTTATAAACGATTAGGCTTAAGTGGTTATGCTCGAATTGATTTTAGAGTTACGGATAGTGGAGATATTTATATTCTTGAAGCAAACCCAAATCCAAATATTGCAAAAGATGATGAATTTGCTTTAAGTGCACATTATCTAGGTTTAGATTACTCTCAATTATTAAAAAAAATTATTTCTCAGGCCTTATCGTCCAGTCTTTAATTCAAATGCATAACCAACGGCACCTATGTCTTGAACTGTCTCATCTGTAAGATTAGATTTTAAATCAGCGAAATTATCAATGATAAGAATATGTCCCCCCATGGCCTTAACCATTTTTTTCATAGTTTTTGTCATGCGCTCTCTTCTTTGCTTAATAGCATCCTCATCATTTGATGAATCACTAACAAAACATGGCCAATAAGTTGGTAGCAAATACCAAACCCCTAATGTAATCCATCCAAAAGGTTGTTGAAAATGACAAACACCTCTTCTCCAGTCCTGGTCTTCAGCATAATCATAAAAACCTATTAGCTCTGGTTTATTATATTGAGCGTAGACTTTCCCAAGATAGCGATACTTAGAACTTTTAAGAACTCTGATTTTTCCTTTTTTATTTCTTGTAAGTCCTTTTGGGAGTTGTTCGTGAAACACTCTAATATCTTCAGACTTTTCCCAAGTAAGTTTTGCAGCAAGAGTCTCCAGTGCCCTACTTTCTTTTGGATTATTAACAAAGAATTTGGGTTTATAGCTTAACTTGGCACAACCACTCAAAATAAGAACAGATAGAATTAGATAAATTTTCATAATATTAGTGTAGTGAATTTAAAGGTAACGGACAAACTGGTTTTTAGAATCAACTAAAATAGATTTTGCTTCTACAGGTTTGTCTGAGTAAAGAAATCCTAAAATAATGATCTCTTCACCTTTTTTAACAAGATGAGCTGCTGCACCGTTTATACAAATCACGCCACTGCCACGAGGCCCTGGTATTGCATAGGTCTCTAATCGAACACCACTTGTATTTGAGACGATTAAAACTTTTTGTCCATTCCAAAGATCAATCTTATCCATAAGATCTTCATCAATAGTCACACTGCCTATATAGGCCAAGTTTGCTTCTGTGACTGTAGCTTTGTGAATTTTGCAATGTAATAACTCTCGCATTATTTAACCTGTTCAGATTCACGAATCCCTAAAAAATAAAGGATTGTTGTCATAGGCCCATAGCTCATATGATGATCCGCTTCTCTTCTTACAATATCCTTAGCATGAAAGGCAATGCCTAGCCCTGCTCGTGCAAGCATTGGCAAATCATTGGCCCCATCCCCTATGGCAACTACTTGATCTAATGAAATATTCTCTTGCTGCGCAATAAGATCAATAAGCATGGCCTTTTGCTCAGCATTTATAATTGTTCCTTGAACTTTACCCGTTAACTTATCTCCAGATACCTCTAGTTCATTAGCAAAAGCATAATCCAAACCAAGCTGATTTTTTAAGGCCTGTGCAAAATAACTAAACCCACCTGAGATAAGTGCAACTTTATAACCTAATGCTTTTACGGTTTTAATAAAGTCTGGTACCCCGGGAGTTAAGGGTAGAGTATTTAATATTTTTTGAAGTTCAGCTACAGGAAGGCCTTCTAGCCTTGAAACTCTTTCTATAAGAGACTCATTAAAATCAATCTCGCCATTCATGGCCCGTTCTGTAATTTCTGCAATCTCTTCACCTACTCCATGAACTCTGGCCATTTCATTAATAACCTCAGTTTGAATAAGAGTTGAATCCATATCAAAAACAATTAATCTTTTTGAGCGTCTGTAGATATTTTCTCTCAAAAATGCAACATCGACTTTTGATGAATGAGAAATTTCCATTAATCTTTGCTTAACTAGTTTTAAGTCTAGATCAACTGGTAAAAGAGCTGAGATTTCTAATGATCTAAAATTGAGCCCCGAATTTACATTATCAATTCTTAAAATATTTATTTGAAAACCTGCAAGCATATTTGAAAGGCTGCAAATAAAATCAGGTGTAATCCGCTGACTTGAAACACAACTTAAAATAAATTTATCACCATCTCTAAACTGAACTGAATTCGGAGCCACTTCTTTAAAATCTAGCTGCATACCCATTTTTTTAGCGTTAAAAAGAAGCTCTTTTACAAGTGCTGTATCCATAAGATCAGGCTCATCCGCTGTCAGTAAAATACTCAAAGAAAGAAGTCCATGAGTTACAGACTGTCCCATATCAATAATTTCAAAATTAGAATCTACAATGCTATTCATTAAACCAGCAGTAATACCTGGTTTATCTGGGCCTGAAACTGTTATAAGAAGGCTTTTAGAATTCATTGTTTCTCCAAAAAATCACTTCTTTTCTCTTTTAGCCTTTTCACAAGATTAGCTGAATATATAACAGCTGAGTAAAGAGAAAGAGCAGTTGCACCATAGATAAAAACTGTTCCAACTGGATACATATCAACGAGACCAAAGAAACTACCGTTGGCCATAAGCATAGGTATGGCCACCATTTGCATGGCCGTTTTCCACTTACCTAACTCACTTACTGGCACTGAGAGCCCTTCATGTTGGGCCAAAAGTCTTAATGAGGTAATATAAAACTCTCTTAATACAAGAGTAATAACCACAAGCGCAGAAACTCTCTCCAAACTATCAAGCATAATAAGCGAGCTTACAATCAAGAATTTGTCGGCAATAGGATCAAGAAAGGACCCAAAAACTGTTGTTATATCTCTTTTTCTTGCAATATAACCATCCACAAAATCTGTAATGCTAGCAAAGATAAATATCCAACCAGCAATAAGACCACAAGTGGCTCCCCAAGAAAGAAAAAATTGTAACTCAAGCTTTTCAAGATATAAAAGCCCTATAACCACAGGGATTAAAAGCATCCTAAAAATAGTTATTCTGTTTGGGAGATTATCAATCTCTAGATCATTGGAATGAGATGAGTTCATGGTGTGAATTTATCAGAATTCACACCACTCTGACCAGGATTAGACTCTTAATTTATCTCTATGGTCTAGACATTGTAGATTGACGAGACTGATCTCTTATACAATCACCTGAAAAGCTATGATCGCTTGATCTCTCTCTTGGTACAACTGAGAAATAACGAAGAAGAGCATTAACATCTTGTGAGTACACAGCTCCTCTAGACATCTCAAGTAGAGCAACCCAAACACCATACTGAAGATAGGCCCAATCCTCAAAAGTTCCTACAGCAGGGTAAATAACTGCTTTATGAGTACCAACCGAATAACCATTTGCTTCAACAGCATAAGTTGTCGCATCTACAAAAAGGTTATGATCAGGAGATTGATCATCCTCAGTATAAAAACCAAATGGGAATGTAAAAGTTCCGATATAGCCATGAACAGTTACAGCTGAAACAATATCTTTCTCTGCAACAAAGCCGGCAAGGTTTTTGATACTCTTAAGCTTAAAATAACTATGCTCAGTACAAACATCTGGATAATCTCTATTAGGATCATGCCAACGTCCTTTGGCATCTTGCTCTTCTCTTCTACGTCTGTCATATCCAGAAATATTAAGAACTGGAAAAACATAAAAAACACTATCTTTTAATGAAAGGCTAAATAAATTGTCCCCATTTTCAAAAATCTCTAAAAGTGTGCTTGCGTACTCAACTGTCAGTGGAGCTGCATCTACTTCATTACCATGGTGAGTTCCAACTAATAATTTGTTCACTTTTTGGTCTGAGCTTGTAAATGGTGCTTCAATTCTTAGACCTAAAATTTCAGTGCCTTGATCGTTCGTTCCAAGGCTCACAATTTGAGACATTGTAGGGTATTGCGCATTAATAGACCTCAGCCTTTCAACAATCTCGTCATAACGACCGGCCATAGCTCCTTGAGCTAAAATAAATAATGCTAAAACGCTTAAAATTCTTATCTTCATATTTTCTCCCTACGATAGATTGCAGTAAAGTATAGGGAATAAGTCTTGTAAAGAAAATGATCTTTATCAAATAAATTCTATCAAGATTAACCCGGCGCGTTGCATTAATTTACACCATTTATGCCAAACCTGATTGAGCTTATAATAATCTCTTAGCCTGGAGTGGTCATGAGTCTAGAATTTGGTGAAATTGAAGGAAAAATTAAGCGAATACAGCAAAGCCTTAGGCGCTCAAGAGGCAACCCTTCTACTGCCCATGGCATTCTAGAAAACTCAACCAGAGAAGAAATCAACTCCATTATGGGTTATCTAGAAAGCACTGCCCCTGCTGATTATGTGGCCATTAAAGAAAATATTATTCTTTTTGAAGATCTCTATCAAATAGATCAAAAGACTGTTGTTCAAATCATTAATAAGTTTGATTCAAGAATGGTAGGACTTGCACTTCGAAGCACAACATGTGAGTTAATTGATGTTTTTCTTAAATATGCCCCAAGAGACGATAAGGACAATATAAACGATATCCTTAATGGTCCTGAACAAAAAGAAAGTGATATCGATATGGCACGCAAGAAAATTCTGCTTTTCATTAGGCCACAAGTAAAATCAGGCACTATCAATATTATTGGTGGGAAAGTTCCCGATGAGACTGATAATATTTTGGTCTAAAGATCTAATACAGAAATAATATTATTTTCTTTTTTATCTAAAGAATTTAAAAAGCTTAAATTCAATAAAACCAAAGTATTGACTACTTCATAATTGGCCTTCTTACATAAATTCCAACTAGCTTTTAATGTCCCACCAGTTGCGAGCACATCATCAATAACAAGGACTTTGGCAGAATTATCATTAATCTGAATCTCAAGAGTGTCTTGACCATACTCAAGCTCATAAGATTCAGAAAAAATAGGAGGTGGAAGTTTTCCTGGCTTTCTAATTTTGATAAAACCTTTGTTGGCCTTAACTGCCAAGGCACTACCTAAAATAAAGCCACGAGATTCAACTCCAATAATATAATCTACAGAGTCCCAATCAACGAGACTATATAGATGATCCATTAGCTCCGTTAATTTATATTTTAATAGTGGGGATATATCTTTAAAGATTACTCCATCTTTAGGAAAATTCTCAATATCATTTATAAAGGGACGAATATCCATAGCTCTTCCTTCTCAAAATTAGGTTCAGAGCTTACAATAAGATTTATGAAAAAGCTTCTATTTGTATGCCTTGGAAATATTTGTCGCTCTCCTGCTGCTGAGGCCATTATGCAAAAAATTCTTGTTGATAATAATTTAGGTGGCAAAATTTATTGCGACAGCGCTGGTACAAGTGGTTGGCATGAAGGCGAAAAAGCAGATGCACGAATGAGGGCCCATGGTGAAAGAAGAGGCTTTAAGCTTCTTAGCCGGTCAAGGCAACTTACGGCAGAAGACTTCATAGAGTTTGATACTATTTTTTGTATGGATCATTCTAACTTAGAAAATGCCAAACATATAGGACAAGAGAAGTATCATCATAAACTCGAGATGATGTGTGACTTTGCAAAAAATCACAATGATGAAGAAGTACCTGATCCTTACTACGGAGGAGAGCAAGGCTTTGAGTATGTTTTTGATTTATTAGAAGACGCCTGTTTAGGCGCCTTTGAAAAACTTATTTCTCAGAGTAAAAATTAAGAGGCTGTCTAACATCTACAACTCCCCCACCTTTTGGCTTTGGAAATTGAATAATTTTAAGAACACTACTCATACAAGCTGTTCCTCTTTTTGAAAATTTAGCATTTTTAGCAATTATATTTGTTTTAGTAACTTTACCTATATTATTAATCCTAAAATCTAAATCAACAACACCTTGAAGATTATCTGAATTGTACTCTAGTTCTTGCTGGTAACAATGCCTGAACTGGGGAAGATACTGTCTTAAAATTTTTCTTAAAAGTTCAGGGTCTATTGATCCCAATACAACTGTCTTTGGTTCTATATATGAAGTAAATGCACCTTTTCTATTAACTAAACCTTTGGCCCCCACACGGTTAAGACTTTTAGAGCTCGATTTCTTGCCCAGCTTTCCAGCATAAGCGTCGAGATTTGCCTTTTTAAGGGCCTGACTACCAGAAGTAGCAATATTAGAAACAGACTTAGAACTCTCACTAGAAACATTTGTAACTTTCACATCGGAAAGATCTCCCGTTTTAGCTAGTAAAGAGCTAACAGTGCTTTTAAATTGAAACTTATAAGTATCAACCTTGGCCTTAGCCTTTTTAACTTTAGCCTGGGCCTTACTTTTAGATGCTTTTTTGCTCTCTGATCTTTTAGCAATTTCATTTTTACGAGTTGACTCTTTTGCAGGTTTTTTAGATTCTGCTGTTTTAGTTTTTTCCCTTGTAGCAGATGTATCTGGCTTAATATTTTCTGGATTATCAGCTTTAACTTCTGCAACCTCTTTTGCTTTGATCTGAGGAGCATCTTTAAAAGGCATAGGTCTTTTATAGACTATTGCTATCTGCTCTTCAGGCTTTGTAGGATTAGTGTCAACAAAAAATGAAATTAAAAGCATTAATAGTCCAATACTTAAAAAAGAAATGAGTTGATTTCTAATCTCTTTATCTTTGCTAAAAAACGGGGCTGTTTTTAAATGAGGCTGTCCCTTAGTAATTCTTATCAGAATTTGTACCGTTTTATAGTTAAGGCGAACTATTCCCCCATGCTCAAGAACCAAATCTTTTTTGGGAAGAGATCGCAAGTTTTCATCATTACGTCTCTCAAAAGCAGGATGTTCAAATATTTTTATCCAGTTAGCTCTATTATCAGTACTTATAAGATCAGTATGACCAACTTCATTTTTATCAAGCTTTTGTTTTAACTCACCAAAGCTAAGAGATTCTTCACAATTTTGTAAATGAAATGAAATATTATCAAGGGAGTTATAATCAATTGAATGATCATCTTCGATATAAGCAACTGAGAACTTTGAAAAAGATGAAACACGTACTGTCTTATTAGAAATAATAATTGCTTCGTGTTCTTCGGTCTTATCCAGGATATCCAGATAAATACGATTTTTTGTTCTTTTTTTACCTGTAAAGAAATAACTTCCATCCGTTAAAGCATAATGGCTCACATCCAAAATAGAGTCACCACTCATGACAGCAACTTCTAAACAATCTTGTTCTAAATGGTCAGTGTTAATTACCTGAGGAATTATTTTATCTTCATCATAAATATACTCTCTAAGGTCTTTTTCTTTAGAAATAAGTTTATATGGGTCTGAACTAATTGCATTAAAATGATTTTCTGAAAATTTAATGTCACAGTACTCACCATCAATGAGAATAAGGCCTTTATCTACAGGAGAGAATAAAGGGTCTAGTGAAACATCATATGCATCATCTACAGCTGTTGCAATTGTAAGTATACTTGAATCAACTTTCTCAACACTTGTAAGATCACTCTTGTCTTCGACAACATTTAGATTAAAACAACCAATAATTAAGGAGTCACCTTCATGAAATGGAGTTTGGGTATATTTTTTATTATTAACAATGATTCCATTTTCACTCTGTAAATCTAAAACACTAAGTCCACCATGATCGTCCATGAAAATAAAAGCATGATATTTAGAAACAGATGGGTGATCGAGGCGAATATCTGCATGCTCAAAACTACCAACTAATAATTTAGTCTTATTCAATGGGAAATCAATAGTTCCCCCTTCATCTGAACTCAGACTCAACTTAAGAATAGAACTCTTTATTTTCTTTTTTAAACTCAGCATAATTAATCACTCAAAACTAATTTCTTAACTTTATTAGTAAAATCCTCAACACCACTTTCATCTATATGATCAACAGAGGCTATCTTTCTTGCTTGTTGATTCTTACCAAGATCATTTAAGAGCATCGTATAATAATTAGCTACAACAGCTTTTTGTATATAATGATCTGGTAAACGTTTGAAATAATTCAAGGCCAATTGATTCTGATTCAAAAGATAATAAGTAATTCCCAGACCTGAAAGAATAACAGGATCTTGAGAGTTAGCTGCCTCAAGATCTTTAAACATTCTGTTAGACTTATGAACAAGACCATATTTAAGATAAAGATGAGCTAAATTAAATTTTGTAATACTAAAACCCTTATTAGTCTGTAATACTTTCTCATAAAGACCGATGGCCTTATTAGGATTAGACTTTTCAGAAAACACTAAAGCTAAATTATGAAGAACAGCTGGGTTTTTACTATCAATTGTTAAAGCTTGTTGAAAATAAACAAGTGCTTTATTTAGATTTCCTCGAATAAAATAACATGAGCCTACACTATTCCAGTACTTAATTGAGTTTGACTTAAACTGTTTTTTTAATAGTTTTAGTCCATCAAGGGTTTTATCATCAAAGCATTTCTTTAATGCTTGCTCAGTCATAACAAGATCCGAAACATCATCATTGCTTTGCTTATTGTCCCTCGTAGTAGAACAGCCTATAAAAACAAATAATAAACAAAGTGCTAGTGTTTTCATAATCGTGCTAGCCTCGCTTTTTCCAAGGAAGTATACCGAGCTTTTAAACTAAGCTGATATTTGCTCAATAATTTATGACCTATTTCGCTAGCAGAATTACTATCTTTTATTACCTGCAAAGCATTTTCTCTAAAACCAATGCCTTTATTAAATAATGTTTGCGCTAATTGATTCATACTCAGCTTAAAGGATTTAACAAACTCAGGAGCTTTCCCTTTAGGATTAATATTGATAATTGAATCTGCTGCAAGCTTATATACATCCATCAAATTCAAATAAGCACTTATACTAGATTCAACATGACCTAGTTTTACAATTTTATTAGTCTCGGAAGTTAAAAACTCAACCTCTTTTAACAATGACTCCAATGAGCTATTGAAGACTTTATCATCAAATATTTCTGAATTCTCAAAAGAGAGACCTTTGAAGCTTGTAATCTGAGAGTTTAATTTTTGATAACTTAAAAATGCATTATATCGATCAATTAATTGCGACTTTAGTCTTAAAGCCTCAGATTTTTTAAGGTTATTTAATTCAGACGAAAGACTAATATTAACCATGCTACTTTTCATCACAAAAGAATCAACATAACGTGCATATAGAAGTTCGAAATATAGTGGTTTTAAATACTCATAGCTTTTTAATTTCCGGTAAGTACTAAAAAAGATATTATCAGAATCACCCTGGGATAGATCAACTAAGTAATATCCAATTTCTTTTTTTACTTTATTACTGACGCCACATTTCTTTCCCATCTGGTAATAGTTTAAAGAAGTATTATATTTCTTGTTAATATAAGAATAGCTGACAGTCTTTTTAAACAGATCTTCTTTTAAGTTTACAAAGCTTTTCTTCGAACATAGATATCTGAAATACTTACTTGCTATTTTATATGAGTTCGTGAAATTTTGCTGTCTAAAGAATTGATCAGAGATTGCAATATTAAGCTCTAGAAGTTTCTCCAAATCTTTAGATTCAGCTATACTCCATGAAGACTGGGCCATTTTATAAGCTTGTAAACTATTTCCTATTTCCAGGTATAAAAGTGATGAATTATAAGCGGACTTACTACGAATCTTCTCGGGGTAAGAACTATTATCAAACAAGTCTTTATAACTTTTAGCAGCCAATGATTTCTTACCCTGGTCTACTAATATCTGTGCTTTATCAAAAAGTATTTTCCCCAAAGAAAGCTCTGTATTTAAAACAAATTGCTTTGAAAATTTAAAAGGGAGATTATTAAGTTTCCCTATCCATTTGTTTAGTTCTTCAGCGTTTTTCTCTTCAATATAAAAATCTAATATTTGTACCACCATTTCTTTTTGAAGCTTAACATCTCCTGGATAGAACTTGTGAAATCTTTCTGTAACTATTCTTGCATTAGAGAAATTTCTCTTTTTAAAATGATAAGCGTAAAGCTTTTGGTAAATCTCATAAGACACTTTATTTTTAGGTAAAATCTCTAAATATTTCTCATAGGTCCAAACAAGGTATGCATCTTGAATTTTAGCATCGTTTTCAGTTTCACCGAGTACAACGAGTATTGAATCCAGTAGTTTCACCTGTTTTGACTGATTCTTTTTTTCTTTTACAGCTAAATCGAATGCCTTTCTATATGTGTTAATTGCCTGAGCATATAACTCTGTTGAAAAAAAAGTTTCTGCTATATGAAAGAAGTATTTAGATGCATCCTTTGCATCATAAACACTCAGCATTTTAAAATAATCAATAACAATAAATGAAAACTTTCGCTCCATTTTTTTAGAGAGACGTAATGTTTTATTTTGGAAGCCTTTTTGAATTCCACTTACAAAATTAGTAAGTTTTAAAATAATCTCATCATTTTGAAACTTACTTAAAGAATGTTGCTGATGATGCTTAAATAATGCCTGAGATACACTGTGGTGCTTCTCTAATGATCTGTATTCATCGTGAACATTAAGCATTGCCATATAAACATCAGCTTTTTGTTCAGGGTTTTTGGCCAGTGGTAGTGATTTATTAAGTGTCATCTCAGCCAAATTGAAAAGGCCTCTCTCAACTAACATACCTGACATTTTGATAAGGTATGGTACAGGATCTTTGCTATGATCTATATAAAACTTAATTCCTTCAGGTACTCTCTCCCCTAGTGCATAGAAAAGACCAATATGGTTTAATACCTGATCACTAATATTTACATACATAGTCTTTTGGGAATTAAAAAAAGCATTCCTGGCCATTTTTATAGCTAATTGGTGTTTTTTTGCCTTAACCAAACACCATGCTAAGTTAAACTCATACTTAGTAAGCCAGTTTTCACGTTTATTCTTGATAACTTTTGCATAAAGAGGAATTGCTTTTCTATATTTTTTTTCATTATAGTAATAATCAGCCAGAGAGCCTCTGGCATTATGAACAAGTTGCTTTTTAGTACTATATTTTTGCCCTAAACGAATAGCTGAAAGTAGATAGGCTTCGGTAATATTTCCTTTTTCATAGTCCCTTGAATTAAGGGCCAATGTATAAAATATATCTGCTCTATTCTTGTATCGTGGGAATCTCTTTAACATAGCCTGGCCAAGCTTTAAGGCCTCTAAATAGTATTTTTTTGAAACTTGGAAGTATGACTTCCTAGGTTTATTTGACTTCGCTTTACCTAATATAAAATTCTTATTCTCTCTTTCTCTTAATAGTCTTATTTTTTCAGCATATAGTTCTAATAATCTGTATTGCATTCTAGGATCTTTGTTTTTAGAAATTTTATTAACTTTCTTTAAAACCCTAAATTCTTTATCGATTATCTTTTCTAATTGTAGAACTCTTTGCATACGTAATTGTTCAGCAGTTAAACCCTCTGCTTTTACGAGTACACTAA
>CAYGJN010000078.1:0-13366 GCA_964350135.1 uncultured Bacteriovoracaceae bacterium
TTATTAATGTTTTAGACCTTGAGATGGAAAGAGGGCAAAAGAGTAGAAGAAGAGGAAGCTTTCAGGTTGTTAATTTAAAATCTCGAATTGAAGTTTTTAGATATGATCCAAATTTTAAAGAGGATGCGGGCCTTCTAGATTTAGAAAAGCCTGATGATAAAAAAGATAAAAATAAGGTTCCAAAAGCATGAAATGGGCTATTAGTTTTTTCATCATCATAAACGTTTACGCACAAAAAGATGGCAATGTGGGGGCTCAAAACTTTTTTGAAGGCAAAACGAATATTAAATCCATTTACACAATGAGAGATCCTTTTAAAACTCCTAATAGTAAGAAAAGAAAAAGAGATGATGTTAATAAGGGTTTTCTTAATAAAGAAGGGATTTTTACAAATATTCCGAGCCTTGATGACGCGGAGTTGAACAAGATTACAGTTAAAGGCGTTTTTGTTGGCAAAAACCGTCGTGCCTTAACTCAAATTGATGGAATGAAGCTTACGGTTATTGTTAAAGAAGGCATGAAGCTTGGTCGTGAACAGGCAGAAATCAAAGCAATCCTTCCTGGGGGAATTGTTATTGTGGAAAAAATAGTCAACGTTTATGGTCAGGATGAATTTTTAGAAACAATAATCCCTATAACTCCTTAAAATATAATATAATTAGAGTAGTACAATAATCTCAAGGAAGAGAATATGCATTTAGTATTGAAAGCTGTCGTTATACTTCTTATATCTTCAAGTGTTTTTGCAAAACTAAGCACGGTTAAGAATATTGCCTTTATTCAAGAAGGTGAGGTTTCAAAACTTGTCATTGATCTTGACGGGGCCGGTGCAGACGCTAGTAGATTTCATGTTAATAAAGACAAACAAATAATTTTAGATCTTAAAAGTGTTCAAGCGAAAAAAACAGTGATGCGTGCATTTGATACATCAGAGTTTAATGGTGCGATTGTTTTTGTTTCACCTTATAAAAAAGTTGATAACCCAGATGATATTAGAATTGCAATTCAGTTAAGAGATAATGTGAGATCAAAGCTTTTAACTGAAGGAAGTAAAATTATTCTTGAAGTTGAGAATCGCTTTGGAGTTTTCAAAGCTGCTAATCAAGAAGAAGATTCTAAAATCTCAGGATCTTCGGCTGATGGTAAAACTAGTATTAGAATACCTAAATCTGCAAATATAGAAGATATTTTAGAAAACTTAACTCTTTCAGGTCGCAAACGTTATATTGGTAAAAAAATACATTTTGATGTTAAAGATATCGCTATAGCTGATCTTCTGAAAATGATTGCAGATGCATCAGGCTTTAATATTATTCTAGGCGAAGATGTCACTGCAAGCTCTCAGAAATTAACTTTATCGCTAACTAAAACTCCTTGGGATCAAGCCCTTGATACTGTTTTGGAACTAGGTGATCTGGTTGCAACAAAAAATGGAAATATTCTTTTAATCAAGACCCTTACTAGGGCAACTGAAGAGAAAAAAGCTGAGTTGGAAGCAGAGACATTAATTGATAAGCAAGAGCCGCTTGTAACAAAAGTCTTTCCTGTTAGCTATGCTGATGTAAAAGACCTTTCAAAAAATATTGAAAACTACTTAACTGAAGAAAGAGGAAAAGTTTCAATTGATGAAAGAACAAATAAAATTATTGTTAAAGATACTGTTGAGGTTATTGAAAGAATAAAAAGAATTATTGAAGTTCTTGATACTCAAACACCTCAGGTTTTAATTGAAGCAAAAATTGTAGAAGCAACAGAAGATTTTGAAAGAACTATTGGTCTGCAAAACGGTTTTACTTTTCAGTATAATCCAACTGGGCCAATTACATCTTCGAACTCTGGAAATTTCACATTCGCCTCAGCTGGTACAGACTCTTCAGGAAATTCATCCTTCTTAGGTCTTACAATGACAGTCTTTAAAAGAATTTCAAACCTAAGTTTAAATCTGCAATTGGTAGAAACAGAGAATAAAGGACGAGTTGTTTCGAGCCCAAAAATTATTACTCAAAATAATGAACAAGCAAAAATCATAAGCAGCCAGAGAACACATTACTCTGAGGTTCGAATAGATACTGCAGGTAATACGAATACAACTTATAGACCTATTAATGCAGATATATCTTTAATGGTAACTCCTCAAGTAACAAACGACGGATCTATTTTATTAGGAGTTGAGGTAAGCAAGAGCTCATTTCAAACTGTTGTTACAAATGGTGTTCCACCTGATTTAAGTGAAAGCTCTGTTAAGACAAATGTCTTGATTGATAATGGATCAACTGTGGTTATTGGTGGAGTTTACTCTTATTCTGAGTCTGAAGGTGTATCAGGGATACCTGTGCTAAAGGACCTTCCGGTTTTAGGGTGGCTGTTTAGAACTTCCTACAACCCAAGTTGGAGCAAGTCTGAGTTGATTATCTTTCTTACGCCACGGGTTATTAATCAGAAGGAAGCTGGTTTAGTTGAAGATAATCCACTATCCTAGAGCTTAACCTTTAGATTTGGATAGAAGCTTTGAGGCATTCTCCTTTACTCTCAAAATATCTAGCTCAGTTTGAAAAAGACCCTAAGTCTAAGGTGTTCGCACCTTTAGCAGAGGCTTATAGACGCCTGGGCATGTATGATGAGGCCCTCACTGTTTTGCAAAAGGGGCTAGTTCATCATCCTGAGTATACAACAGCACTTGTGACCCTTGCTCATTGTTATTTTGATACTGGAAAATTTGATAAAGCTTATGAAGTCTTATCACCACTTGTCCCCCACCAATTAGAAAATTATACATTACAACATCTTTATGGGGAGGTTTGTTTAAAACTCAACTTTAAAGAAGAGGCCTTACAAACTTTTAAATATCTATTGTTTGTAAATCCAAGAGATGAATCAGTTTCAAAAGCTGTTTTAGAGTTAGAGGAAAAAGTTTTAGAAACCTATGAAGAAAGCTTACTAAGTCCTTCTCATACAGACACTACCGAAGATGAATGGGTTCAGGTTGATCTTAACAAAGATAAAGATCCACAAAATTACTCAATACGTAGTCGTTTAAAAGAAATAACAACTATTCATAATGACCCTGAAACTGTTACAGAAAAAGAAGGGATAAGAGAAAGTTTTTTTGATAAACAAGATCCTGTGATGACTTTTACTTTAGTAGATCTTTACCTTCAGCAAAGGCATTATGGTAAGGCTGCCAATATTCTAGAAAAAATTATTGAGCTAGATCCTACTAATACTGCAGCTTCGGAACGATTGGTAGAGGTGAATAGTTTGATGAATAACTCAGAAAATTATAAGAGCGAAAAACAGGATTTAATGAGTCATTACGATAGTAAATTTCTAAAAGTAGATAAAGTTGATAAGCTACAAAAAACTTTTAATAGTTTTCTAAAAAAGATTAAAGACAAAGCTGAAGCCTATGGCAAAAATTCTAATTATTAATGGACCAAACTTAAATCTTTTAGGACAAAGAGAAAAGATTTACGGTGAGCTCTCATTAGATCAAATTAAAGATCACACCAAAGAGAAACTTAAAAATCTTAACCAAAAAGTGCAACTCGAATGGTTTCAAACAAACTCAGAGGCTGCTTTTGTAGATAAGATCCAGGAATCAATTAATAAGGATTATCTAGGGCTCATTATTAATCCAGGGGCCTTATCCCATACTTCCATCAGTATCCATGATGCTCTACTCTGTGCACCATTTCCAATTGTAGAAGTTCATCTCACTAATACTCATAAAAGAGAGATCTTTCGCTCCCAACGAGTCACTTGCAAGGCCGTAAAAGCTATACTTGAGGGATTGGGAAAAGATGTCTATTATTTGGGTGTATTAGCGCTTACCTGATTTTTTCGGAGATTTTATGTTTCAGACAACAGATTTTAGAAATGGTCTAAAGATCGAATTCGAAGGCAAACCTTATATTATTGTTTCCTTTCAACATGTAAACCCTGGAAAGGGTTCTGCTTTTGTTAGAACGAAATTAAAACATTTAGTCACAGGTCAAGTTTTAGAAAAAACTTTTAAAGCAGGAGTGGATACTGTTCAAAGACCAGACCTTGAAGAAAGAGAGATGGAATATCTATACGATGATCAAGATGGATACAATTTTATGGATCAGTCCAATTATGAAACTGTCCACCTAACCAAAGATAATGTTGGAGATGCATCACTTTATCTTCAAGAAGGTATTAAGGTTTCTATTCTTTATTATAAGGCAAGGCCAATAACTATTGAGCTTCCAAACTTTGTAGAGTTAAAAGTTCAAGAAACAGATCCTGGCCTTAAAGGTGATACTGCCCAAGGGGGAACTAAAAGAGCTGTAATGGATACTGGTCTTGCTGTTAATGTTCCGTTATTTATTAATGAAGGCGAGAAGCTTAGAATTGATACACGTACTGGCGATTATATGGAAAGAGTTAAATCTTAGGAAGGTTTATGAATTTAGACAAAATCAAAGAGTTTATTCAATTAGCAAAAGATGAGAATGTAAAAACGTTAAAATATGAGAAAGATGATATGAAGTTAGAGGTATCATTACCCTTTTCTGATTCGGTTATGCATACTCAAATGTCCGCTCCGGCAATGCAACAAGGACAGACTCAAGAAGCTTCTTCCCCGGTAGTTGATAGCAATTTGCAAGAGATTAAATCACCATTTGTTGGGACTTTTTATAGAAGTCCAGCCCCTGATGAGCCAGCTTTTGTTAAAATTGGAGACAGTGTTTCTACAGGACAAACACTATGTATCTTAGAAGCAATGAAAATTATGAACGAGATAGATTCTGAAGTTAGCGGTAGAGTTGTAGAAATCTGTGTCGAAAATGAAAGCCTTGTAGAATTTGGCCAAGTTCTTTTTAGAATTAGGAAATAAAGTGCCTTTTAAGAAAATCTTAATTGCAAATAGAGGTGAAATTGCTCTGAGAGTTTTAAGAACTTGCAAAGAGCTTGGTATTGATACTGTTAGTGTCCACTCAACAGAGGATGAATCATCCTTGCATGTAAAAATGGCAGACGAGTCAGTTTGTATTGGCCCTGCTAAATCACAGGATAGTTATCTTAATATTCCTTCAATCTTATCAGCGGCAGAAATTACTGGAGCAACTGCAATTCATCCTGGTTTTGGTTTTCTTTCAGAGAATTCTGAATTTGCTAATTGCTGTGAAAAATGGAATATAAAATTTATTGGACCCAGTATTAAATGTATTGAGCAAATGGGTTCAAAAATTCTTTCTAAAGAAATTGCTAAAGAGGCCAATGTACCAATCCTTGAACCTATAGAAGTTAACAAGCTTTCTGATGATGAAATTCTGAAGGCCTGTGATGAGATGACTTATCCCGTGCTTATTAAAGCAAGTGCTGGAGGTGGTGGTAGAGGAATGTGTCGGATAGATGCCCGTGGTGAAGTCTTAAAACAAATCATGCGACTTAAAGAAGAAGCAAGATCTGCTTTTGGGGACGATACTTTATTTGTTGAAAAATATATTACAAATCCAAGACATATCGAAGTTCAAATTCTTGCTGATCAACATGGAAATATTATTCATCTTGGGGAGCGAGATTGCACAATTCAAAGAAGATTCCAAAAAATTATTGAAGAGTCTCCTTCACCTGTTATTGACGATAAACTCAGAGAAGAAATTTGTTCTAGTGCTGTTAGGTTGGCCAAGCATGTAAATTATGACTCTGTTGGAACAGTTGAGTACTTATTCGACCAAGACACTCAGAAATACTATTTCATGGAAATGAATACTCGTATCCAAGTTGAACACCCTGTTACTGAGCAAAGAACTGGCGTCGACCTTATTGCTGAACAAATTAGATCAGCAGCAGGTCAAAAATTGAGATATAAACAGTCAGATATTAAGTTTTCAGGGCATTGTATTGAATGCCGTATAAATGCAGAAGACCCTAAAACATTCGCTCCCAGCCCAGGGAAGGTGACTCATTATTATCGGCCAGGTGGAATTGGAATACGGGTCGATGATTTTATTTATTCTGGATACAAGGTGTCGCCTTATTATGACTCTATGATTGCTAAGGTTATTGCTACTGCAGAAACAAGAGAGCTTTGTATTAGTCGGATGTCTAGGGCGCTTAATGAAACAATCATTGAGGGCATAAAAAATAATATACCTCTTCATTTGGGTATTCTTAATAGCCCGAAATTTAAAGGCAATAATTACGCAACAAACTTCCTCGATACCTTTCTAAGGTAAAATAAAATTAGATAGTTAGCTAATTTCGAGGGTATAGTGGATAAGAATGATCAGGCATCTGGAGACGGTCTGCAGTCTGCCTTGGTTTCTTTAGATATAGAGTTTGTTGATGCTGAAAACTTCAGTGAACGTATAAATGCAATTTCTTCAGTTCTTGAAAATTTTAAAATAAATTTAGATCAAAAAAATTACTCAATACTCTTAGAGAAAATTATCAAATACGAGATAGAGTTAAGAGGAATTGAAAGCTTCACTGATATATATCGTGATCTCACACCATACACATCAAAACTTCTGATCCTAAATAATTTAGAAAAATCGGCCTTATCCTCAGGAAGCTTAGAAATATATAGAGAAGTAATTATTGAAAAACTTCAATACTTAAGTGAAAGAAAAAATATTAAAGAGATGGAAGCCACTTTAGGAGTGCTATCTCTTAAGGATAATACATTTAAAGCTTATTACTTATTATTATTGCTGCACAAGGGTGAGTACGAAAAGTTTAATAACGAATTTTTAGACTTCATCAAAACTTTAAGCAATGAACAAATAAAAAAAGCATGCCGCTTTTTTGCAGCAAGTGCAAACTACGATGAGATTAGAAGAGTTGATAATAAAATACTTTATATTGAAGTTATATCTAAAAGATCAAATAGAGATCCAAATCTCTTAAGCCCTAAAGAAAAAAAAGAATTGAGAAGCTCAATATTAAGGCTTCTGATTAATTATTTAATTCTAGATTATGAATCAGACGCAACGGTAAAGCGTATTATGTCCATTCTTGAAGACCTTCAAGAATACAAAGTCCGCAACAATATAATCGATGTCCTTGATAAAAGTTTTTATCAACTTGATTATGCTAAGACAGAGATCAAAGAAGAGAAGCCTATTATTGAAGAAGAAATTTATAAGTTTGAGCTACCAATACTCGAAGAGCATACAGAAGAAGCCGAATTATTAACCAGGCTAAAAACACAACTTGAATCTAAAGGATCTGATTGGGTAAAAGATAATATCGACATTGTTTTAACATCTCTTCTGGAGAGTGACCTTGGAGAGCTTGCAGTATGGTTTGTTGAGGAATACGTAGAAGATCTTCAGGGAAATAAAAACTATTTGTACTTGGCAGCAGAGGCACTATTAGATCAGAAAAAATATTTTAAATTAATAGCATTGCTTGAACCAATTGTCGAAGAGATCGAAAACCCAAAAGATAAAATTAATATAATATATTTATTAGCGGAAGCCTACTTTTATGAAAATCAATTTCCTAGAGCGTATGCTCTCTATGGCCAAATTGCTTATTCATTTAAAGATTACAGGCTTACTAAGCAGAGAATGAAAAAAATTGAAAAGAGTAAATAAAACACTACTTTTATTTTTATTCGCAATGGTGATCATGGTTGTCATTATCGGGGAGGCTCTGCAATCAAAGACAGTAACAGATACTGTTAGCAAGGAAATAAATAATCTTTTAAGAAAAGAAATAGAGCATAATATCAATTTCTCATCAGTGGCAATAAACTTTTTCCCACCAGGCGTTAGCTTAGAAGAAGTTAACCTTGAGCCGATGGAAAATACAAACCCAACACCCGAGATTAATATTTATGTTGATACTGTGAGAGTTAACTTTAGCGTACTCGATGCTTTAAGAAATAAAATGGCAATCAAAGATATTATTATAAGCTCTGGTTGGGCAAATATAACACTTGAAAAAGATAAGAAATCACAAAACCAAAACCCTGAAGAGATTTTTCAAAAAGTTTTCAATGAAATCCCTCAAAGGCTTAGAAATATAATTATTGAAGACTTTGATATTTTAATTGATGATATTTCGTTGTATTCACAGAATACGGAAATTAGTTTTTTTAAAAATACGAGCTACTTATCACTTGATGTCTATAATTTAGACCTGGGTAAAAAAAGTAGTATTAATTTACCACAAGAATTTTTAGACTCAATAAGCCTTGAAGCAGAAATAACAAGAGATAGTATTATTTTTCCCAAATTTGAGATCAGTCATGAGCTTTCTCAATTATGGGGTAGTGGAAAAATACAAGACCCTTTCAAAAACTTAGATAACGCACAGTTGGATTTTAAAATAAATAATAATGTTTTTCTTGAAGACTTTCATTTTCTTCATAAATCATTAAAGCCATTTACCGGGCATGTTATTGTTAATGGTGATATTCAAGGCACTATAAAAGATTATGCTGCCAATATAAAAGCAGGTCTCTATGATTTTTCATCTCCCTATATAAAACTAAAAAATAGCGTTATTGAGTTTCAAAAAAGAAAGAATTTAATTATAGCTAAGTCTGTAAAAATTCAAGACCCAGATGGCTCAATCAACTACCTTGGTAACTCACCACTTTACGATTTAGAAAAGAAAAAACTATTAAATCAGAGTATTCAATTTAATGTAAAAGATTTGCATTCACAGAAAGCATTCTATTTTTTAGGAGACACTCTTGATCCTCTTGAAACCATTTTTAATGGTGAATTACAACTTGATTTAAAAGGTGATGATTTAAAAATTCAATCTGCAAGGCTTGTAGCTCCCAAGCTCAACCTCAAAGGGGGAAGCAGCTATATCTTTGAATACAGCGATGCTCAGTTATTAGAATCTACTTTCGATGTTAATTTAAAATCAGGCTATCTAAAAATGAAATCCCAGCTACAAGTTGGAGAAACACTTGCTGACGTAGAGGGATGGATTGGAAATGGTCGACTTGATGTTAAAACAACTTTTGCAAAATTAAACTTAGATAATATTTCACCTATTGCTGGGCTCAAACTCTATGGCGACGGAGTTGGAACCTTGTTTGTCAGAGGGCCATTAAATGATGTTCGATTTGATATTGGTCTACAAACACAGAATTCAAAATTTTTAGACTTAAGAATTGGAGAAATGGATGCTCTTATGACTCTGCATTTAGCGAGTAGCTTTATTGAGATCAAAAAAGGAATAAGCACAAAGAATAAATCAAAGTTTAACGTAAAAGGCGTTGTTGATTTTAAGAAAAAAACTCATCTTGACTTGACTGTGACATCTAAAGAGTTTGATTATGATGATTTTAAGGATTTCATCTATCCAATATCAAGTGATCTTGATTTTTTGCCCGATAATATTGAAGGAGAGTTTAGAACAGAAACTAAAATATGGGGCCACACCCAAAACCAAGGTTATGTCATTACTTCAAATATAATCGGTAGTAATATTGTTTATAACGAAGAATCATTTAAGTACTTCAAAGCAAATTTTAATTATAAAGATAGAGTCGTCAGATTTAAAAATATATTTTTACAAAAAGAGAAAGGCAATTTAAATGGAAATTTCTCATTTGATACAAAAAATGGAGTTATGGACTTTAATGCCAATATTGATAAACTCAGAGTTGGAGAGTTCTCTGTTGTAAATAAAAAGATATTTGGACTAAATGGTGATCTCTTCCTAAGTGCCAAGGGTAGTGGTAAACCAACAAGGCTTAAGGCAAGTGCAAATCTAAGTATTAAAGATGCGGCCGTTGCTGGAGAAAAAGTTGATGACTCTAATATTAGCTTTAAAGCAGATTCAGGAAAACTTTCAGCAGATATTGATATTTTTGGTAAACAAGTTGAAGGAGATTTTTTATTAGATCTTTCTAAGAAAAATCCACCATTAGTTTCTAGTTGGAGATTTAATACAGATAAAGTGAAAGAATTCATGAGTGTCTTTATGCCTCATAATATTTCACGTAAAGATTTATATGGTTCAATTACTGGAGTCTTTGATATAGAGACTTATTTAAATGATTTTGGAAAAATGAATTTAAACATACAATTGGAAAAGTTTAATTTTAATTCTAATAGAATATTACTTTCTCTTAACCCTGCTAAAAAAGTATTTAAAATAGAAAACGGTCTTATAAAAAACAACCAACTCGAAATTAGAGGCAAAGATAATATTCTTGGTCTTAGTGGAAGTGGGAGTCTTAGCAACAAGTTTGTCGTTGATTCTGTTAGTAAAATAGATGCAAGTATTCTTGAAATGATTAATCCAGAGATTGTAAAGAGTGAAGGTGTTATTAATGGTAATGCTAAGTTTAGCTCAAACTCAGGTGTGAAAAAACTTAAACATCAGGTTGTTTCAGCAGGTGATATTAAAAAACTAACTTATGCTGGTCTGCCAGCAAGTTTTGATAATATGACCTATAAACTAAGGATGGAAGATCAAAAACTTAAATTTGAAAACATAAAAGGAAAGTTTGGCGGTGGAGATTTTACAGCCAGTGGAGCAGTTCATCTAGTATTGCCATTCCCTAAGCTAGATTTTTCTTACTCTATTAAAAATTCCAAACTAAGATTTTTTAACAAAACGAATTTTTGGATTTCTGGAAGTGGGACAGTTAAAGGCGATGCGCTTCCATATAAAATCGCTGGAGATGTTTCTATTATCAACGGAACTATTTATGATGAGTTGTCAGACTTTGGCGGAGGAGGGAAAGAATCTTATTCAAATAAGTATGTTCCAATTCTCGCAAAAGAAAAAGAACTTGTTATTTTGATGTTAGATTTAAACTTAAAAACAATCCGGCCACTTAGTCTTAAAAATAGTTTAGCCGAAATTAGTTTTCATAGTTCTTTAAATATCAATGGAGATGTTAAAGAGCCTAGGATTAAAGGTTATATGAGACTGGTTCCTGGTACAGGTAGATTCTATTTTAAAAGTAGTGATTTTATTTTAAGAAAAGGCGATGTTAACTTTAAAGGAGAACTACCAGTTCGACCTAGTTTTCATTTTGAAGGTATTTCTGACATTCAAGAGTATCAAATTATCTTAAAGTTGGCTGGTAACCCTGATGATTTCTCTGTTGATTTATCGTCTAATCCAACTCTTCCAGAAGAGGATATACTTACTTTGCTGGCCATTGGAATTACATCAGATAAAAGATCAAAGCTTTCTGATAGTGAAAGAGATTCTATTACATCTCTTGGAATTGGTGCCATTATATTCGATAGGTTTAGAATCAACCAAGAGCTGCAGTCTGCACTTGGAGTGAATTTAAGTCTCAGTCCTGAAATTAATGACTCAGATACTAATTACTTAAACAAGTCATCATCAAGAGACAGCAAAAGTGCAACAAGAGTCTCTATAAAGAAAAAGATGAATGAAAAAGTAGATGTATCAGTGTCGAGTGTAGTTGGGGGAGATGTTCAGCAAAAGCAAGAGATGAATGTTAATCTTAAAGTTGATGACGGAGTATCAATTGAAGGTGTTTACGAAGTGAAGGGTGGTAGTCAATCAGAAACAGTTGATGACACAGACTCTGTTGGTTTAGATTTAAAATATAGGTTTGAGTTTTGAAATTATTTATATATCTAATATTTATCTTTTCTGTTTTTGATACGAGAGCTGAATCTCTTAAAATTCGAAACTTTTTCTTTGATTGCTCTCGGATGGTTGATTGTGAAAAGCAAAAAGAAACATTTAGAAGTTTAGAAATTGAATTTGATACAGTTGATCAACTCAATAGAGTTTTAAAAGACATATCAACATCTTTTGTTGAAGATGAAATTAACTATAGAGTTGAAAAAGTCCAAGATAGCTACGATCTGTTTATAAAATTTGTCCCAAGGCCAAGACTAGTTAATGTTTCCTATGAATTAGTAGAGCCAGTTGATCTATCAAAGTATGCACTGCCAGAATTAGGGCAACTTTATACTAAAAAGTTAAGTGAAGAACTTTCAAATGGCCTTAAAATTTATTTAGAATCAAAAGGCTACACAGATGCAGTTGTTAATGTTCGAGAAGAGAAAGTTAAAAATGATATTCGATTGGTACTATTTATTAATCCAGGTGCTATTAAGAGAATAAAAAAAGTTATTTTATTAGATACTGAAGGACCGACAAGACTTATTAAAGCTAGATTCGCCTCTTATAAAAGAATGCCTTGGGACCGTGCAACTTTTGAAAGAGAATTAGAAGAGATTTCAAGAGGTTATGAAGCGGAAGGATTTTATCTTTTTCATTCTGAGATTAAGGAGGTCAAACCATACAAAGATACATTGGTAGAACCAGTTGTAGAAGCCAACTTTGGGCCTAGGTTTGGATTCAATATTAAGGGTAATAAATCTATATTTAGAAAAAAAATTGTTACTGATCTTCGTGAACTAATTAAAAAAGTGAATGGTGAAATTGTTGGTGGTCAAATTGAGGAAATTATAAAAAAGCAATTAGAACAAGTTGGGGTCTATGGGTCGGCTGTTAAAGTAAGTGCTAGATTTTCAAATAAAGACTCAATCGAAAATAGATTCTACTATATTGATATTCAAGAGGGTCATAAAGTCATAATCTCCTCCCTTGTTCTTCTTGGGCATAAGTACTGGACTGATAAAAACCTAAAAGAGTTCTTTATCGAATCAGGAAATGAACTATCAAGCAGAATGCTCTTGCATAAAGACGACTTGAAGTCATTTTCTGAAAGATTGAAAAAACGCTATATTCAGCATGGCTATATTTTCGCTAAAGTTAGAGAACCAGAACTTAGTTATAGTACTGATAAAAAATTTGTAGATGTATTCTATAGAATAACAGAGGGAGAGCAATCTAAGTGGAGTGGTTTTGATCTAAAAGGTGTGCCGTTGGATGTTAAAGAATTGGCCATTAAAAATCTTAAAAATAAAGAAGGTGGTAATTTAAACCTTGTGGATTTAGAAAATGATATTAACAAGCTCGAGTCAAATTTAAGAGAACTTGGGTATTATTTTGCAAAAATCACAAATAAAACGTCTAAGAAGGTTGTGAAGTTTTCAAAAGATTATTCAAAAGCAAGTCTCTATCTCAATATAGACTTAGGAGAAAAAGTTGTTTTCTATAAGCCTGTTCTAGTTGGTATTAATGTAACAAAAAAAATAGTTATTTTAAGAAAGATTAAAATGAAGGAAGGGGATATTATTACTCCTTCAAAAGTTAATGAACTTAAGCAACGATTAAATGCTCTTGGGATTTTTGGATCTATCGTTATTGCTCCTTTAAGTCGTTCAGCAAACTCTAAGGATCATAATTTACTTATAACTGTTAGAGAGAAAAAATTTAGATTTTTAGAAGTTGCACCTGGGTTTAGAACTGATATTGGTCTTAAAATGTCCACGACTGTTGGTTGGAATAATCTTTATGG
>CAYGJN010000079.1:0-13321 GCA_964350135.1 uncultured Bacteriovoracaceae bacterium
ATTGATAAAAGTGCTATTGCAAATTTTAATGTATCTGAAATAATTAATTCCATTATCTATCCAATTGCGAAAGTAGTAAATGAAGTCCTTGTTTCATAAAACGTTCTTTAAGTTGTATTCGATCACCTTTTAAGTGAAAAACCTCACTTGAAGTTCCATCAGGGCCAGCTATTCCAATTCCTATAGTGCCTACTGGTTTTTCTTTTGTACCACCATCAGGTCCTGCAATACCTGTGAAGGAAACACAATAATCAACTCCAAGAACTTTTTTTCCACCAATGGCCATCTCTATTGCACATTGTTCGCTAACCGCACCATACTCACTGAGAGTTTGTGGATTTACATTTAAAATTTTAATTTTAATATCATTAGAATAACTTATAACTGATCCCATAAAAACACTTGATGAACCAGCTATATTTGTAATTTGAGAACTTGTTAGTCCCCCGGTACAAGATTCACAAAAACCAATCGTTAAATTTTTTATTTTAGCAAGGTTGATAATTTTTTGTTCTAAAGACTCAGATCCAATACTCCAAATATGAGGAAGAAGGGGAGAGTCTTTTAAAAGTAGCTTAATTTTTTCTTTCGATTCACTCCAGTTGATATGTTCAAAAAAATCAACACCAATATCAACACCCATAATATGAGGTAAGCTTGAAATTTTTCCAAAAGCGGATAATTTCTCCCATAATGTTGTGTCAATAACGCCAAATATTTTTTCCTCAGGAACTTTAAAGGTGCGAATAAGAAGCCTTTCTGTTGTTATCTTTTTATCATTTTCTAAAAGTGGCAAAACAGACTGGTTAAACATTTCTTGAAATTCTCTTGGAACACCCGGAAGTGCAAAAATTTTAGTTTTAGATTTTTCATCTTTATAAAAAAGACCCGGTGCTAGTCCTGCAGGATTTTTCAAAGGAGTAAAGAATTCAGGGAATAAGTCATACTCGTTCAGCTCATTTTTGAAATCTTTGCCAACCCGCTTATAATGAGAATCTACCATTTTATAAACATCTATATTTTTAGTAATTTTGCTTTCATAGAGACTGGCAAGACTATGCTTAGTTATATCATCTTGAGTAGGACCTAGTCCTCCGGAGAGAATAATGACATCAAATGTTTCAGAGAGGTTTCTTATTTGTTCGTGAATAAGGATAGAGTCATCTCCGATAACTGATTGATAACCAAGGCCAATACCTAGCTCCGTTAGCCTTTTACCGAGCCAAGAGCCATTTTTGTCGGATATAATGCCTTTTAAAAGCTCATCTCCGATAGTTATTAGGGCAAATTTTTGATCCATTTTACAAGCTCTCTTCCAAAGAGGTTTGAACCATTATACCTTTGTGTTTATGAGTAGAAAATTCGAATTTTCCCTTAATTTTGATGAAGGGCCAGAAAAGTATTTAAAAAACAAATTTCCTGAGATGCAGGACTTTAGAGTGCTTTCACAAAGTTTGGACGCTAGAGGAGCTCCTAGGGGAAGAAAACCCAAATACCTTTATAAGGTTGAAATTATACAGGTTGGGGAGTCTTTTGAAGACTATAGAGAAGATTTTAAAAAAGTAGAGCTTAGTGATAGACCTATTATAATAGGAGCCGGTCCTGCAGGACTTTTTGCTGCTCTTCGCTTTAGTGAATATGGTGTCAAAACTGTGCTTATTGAAAGAGGAGATGAGGCCAGTTCTAGAATGAAAAAAATCGCTCGTTATTGGCGATATGGAGTGCTGGACTCAGAGAGCAATGTTTGCTTTGGAGAAGGAGGCGCAGGACTATTCAGTGATGGAAAGCTTATGACAAGGGTTAAGTCTCCCTATATCCATTATGTAATGGAACAATTTGTAAAATATGGTGCTCCTGAAAATATTGCTTATACAGCAAATCCTCATCTAGGCTCTAACAAAATTAGAGGAATTATTACTAATCTTTCAAGCTCCCTTAAAAAACTTGGTCATGATCTGGTCTATAACGACGCTGTTGATACTCTTATCTATAAAAAAAATAAAGTCATTGGTGTAAAGCTTAAATCAGGAAAAGAAATATTAAGCTCCCATATTATTCTTGCAACGGGGCATTCAGCTAAGAATATTTATCATGATCTGTATGATAATCAAGTTGATCTTAAAACTAAATCATTTGCTATGGGAGTTAGAATTGAGCATCCAAGACATATTATAGATTCTCTTCAACATGGCAAATGGTCAGATAGCCAAATTTTAGGTTCAGCAAGGTACAGACTCTCTTGGGAAAACCCTGACTCTAAAAGGGGGACTTATTCATTTTGTATGTGCCCTGGCGGTCATGTTCTAAGCTCTGGTACTGAAGAAAATGGTCTTGTTACCAATGGCATGAGTAATTCAGCAAGAAACTCACCATGGTCCAATGCTGCCCTTGTTGTAACTGTAGAAGCAGAAAAAGATCTGGAGTCTAATGATCCGCTTGAAGGACTTAGGCTTCAAGAATTAATAGAAGAGCGGGCCTATAATATTTCAAAAGAAAAAGCTACAGGAAGAGAGCTTCCCTGTATGAGTGTTAAAGAATTTTTGGCCAATAAAATTTTTGATAAAGAACTTCCTAAAACTAGTACCCCCTCTGGACTTATAAAAACAAATATTCGAGAAATTTTTCCTGATTATATAAATACTCATTTAGAAAAAGCTCTTTTACAGTTTGATCATAAACTTTCAGGTTTTTTGTTTGAAGATGCTCTTTTGATCGCACCAGAAACAAGAACAAGCTCTCCAATAACAATCCTTCGTAATAAAGAAACTTTTGAATCTACTTCACATAAGGGACTTTTCCCATGTGGTGAAGGGGCAGGTTACGCAGGAGGAATTACATCTGCTGCTGTTGATGGAGTAAAAGTGGTGGAAGCAATTATTCAAAAACTTAGTTAATTATGAGTGAAATCATGAGAGTAGTGACAGGCTACTTGTCTATTTTCAATACTTTCTAGAATTGGCTCTTTTTCACTGCATTTATCTTTAGCAAATGGACAACGTTTATGAAAACTACAACCAGAGGGTGGGTTAAGTGGGGAAGGTAGTTCTCCCGAAAGTGATTCAAAACTCTTCTTCTCTTTTACTCTTGGAGTAGAGTTTAACAAGGCCCTTGTATAAGGATGAATAGGATTTTTAAATATATCAGAAGCTTTTCCTGATTCAACAATTTTACCCAAATACATAACCATAATATCGTGTGCAAGATATTCAACAACAGATAGGTCATGAGAAATAAAGAGATAGCTTAGATTAAACTCATTTTGCAGATCTTTTAAAAGGTTTAGAACTTGTGCTTGAATACTAACATCTAATGCTGATACAGGCTCATCACAAATAAGAATCCTTGGTCTTTGAATAAGAGCTCTTGCTATTCCTATTCTTTGTCTTTGTCCTCCACTAAACATATGTGGATATTTTCCACCAGTATCAGATGAGAGACCAACTAGTTCCATTACTTCTAGAGCTTTATAAAAACAATCTTTTCTAGATAGTTTAGAATTAATAAGAAGAGGTTCTGCAATAATTTGCCAGGCCTTCTTACGAGGATTGATTGAGCTATAAGGGTCTTGAAAAATCATCTGAACTTGAGATTGAATCTTACTAATAGGGAGGCTATTAATATCTTTTCCTTGAAGCTTTACATCACCAGCTGTAGGAGTTTCTAGTTTCATTAGATTTTTAGCAAGTGTTGATTTCCCACAACCTGACTCACCCACAAGGGCCAAAGTCTTTCCTGGTTCTAAACTAAAACTAACACCATCAAGGGCCTTAACAAGAGCATTTTTCAAAGGGTAATATTTTTTTAAACCTTGTACTTCTAGAACTTTATCCATGAGTTTCCCCCAGTGGATAAAAACACTTAACTTTAATTTTGTCTCTTTGCTCTAATGGAGGGTGCATCTCTCCACATTCTTCTTTTACATAAGGGCATCTTGGGCCAAGTTGACAGCCTTTAGGCCGGTGAACAAGATCAGGCACCATACCTGGTAGAGAATAGAGCTTTTCATCTTTTGAATCTATATAACCGGGCAAGCTTTTAAAAAGGGCCTCTGTATACGGATGGCTAGGGTGTTGGATTACATCGTCAGTTTTTCCTGACTCAACAATTTCTCCTGCATACATAACTTGGATCCGATCACTCATATTGGCAACAACAGCAATATCATGAGTGACAAAAATCATGGCCATATTATGTTGTCTTTGAATCTTTTTTAACAAATCAAGAATTTGTGATTGTATTGTGACATCAAGAGCAGTTGTAGGTTCATCACAAATAAGTAGTCGTGGGTTACAAGCAAGTGCTTGAGCAATCATCACTCTTTGTGCCATACCTCCAGAGAGCTCATGGGGATAAGTTTCCATTCTAGACTCTGGATCAGGTATTCCGACTTCATCTAAGAGCATAACCGCTTTTTCGAAAAGGTTTTCTTTTGTGTCTGGAGAGTAAAGTTCTAAAGTCTCTAATAATTGAAAACCCACAGTAAAACTAGGATTTAAAGAAGTCATAGGATCTTGGAAAATCATTGTCATACTAGAGCCGCGAATAAGAGATTTCTCTTTTTCACTGGCCTTTAAAAGATTAACTCCATCAAAGTTAAGTTCTTTTGCTTGCACAATAGCGTTAGGAGCTAAAAGGTCTAAAAGAGCAAGGTTTGTTATACTTTTTCCACAACCAGATTCACCAACTACACCTAATGTTTCACCTGCATTAACTTCAAAACTTAAATGTCTAACGGCAGAAAGTTTTCCTCTTAAGGTATCAAATGAAATATTTAAATCTACGACTTTTAATAAACTCATTTTTTCATCCGTGGATCGAGTGCATCTCGTAAACCATCCCCTAAAAGATTAAAGGCAAGAACTGCTATAAGAATACAAATTCCAGGAAGAGTTACAAGGGATGGGTTCGTTTCAATAAAGGCTCTTGCATCACTAAGCATTGTTCCCCATTCTGCTGTTGGAGGTTGAGCTCCAAGCCCTAGAAAACCAAGTGCAGCAGCATCTAAAATACCGTTACTAAAACCTAATGTGGCCTGAACAATTAATGGGGCCATACAATTTGGAAGAATATTTATAACCATTTGTCTTAAATGTCCTGCACCAAAAGAACGGCTGGCAATAACGTATTGTTTTTCTTTTTCTGATAGAACGCTCGATCTTACAATTCTTGTAAAATGTGGAACAGAGACGATACTAACTGCAACAATGGCATTAAAAAGATTTGGTCCTAAGATTGAAACAACAACGATGGCCAAAAGAATACTGGGAAGGGCCATTAGAATATCAACAATTCGCATAATTATTTTATCTGTAAGGCCACCAAAGTATCCTGATAAAAGACCTAGAATCGTGCCAAAAAAAGTTGAGAAGAAAACGACAAGCAATCCAATTCCCATAGAAACTCTTGCGCCATAAATGAGTCTGCTTAATAAATCTCTGCCAACATCATCAGTTCCTAATAAAAAACGTGGATCTTCCCCAGGGCTTAATCTAAGTGCATTATCAAAAATTTGAGCAGGATCATGGGGAGCAATAAGTGGTGCAAAAAGTGATATTAAAGATAAGGCCACAACAACAATAAGGCCTAGAAATGCACCTCTATTTTGTCGAAAGAAATACCAAAACTCATAAATAGGATGCTCTATAAATTTTGCTTTCATTTAGACCGCATCTTGGGATTGATCACCATATAGAGACCGTCTACTAACATATTAATAATAATGACTAGGGTTGCAATGATAAGAATTCCACCTTGAATGACTGGGTAATCCCTTTGGGTCACGCTAGCAACCATCCACTTACCAATACCTGGCCATGAGAAAATTGTCTCAGTAAGAATAGCTCCAGTGATAATTGATCCAAACATTAATCCAATAACAGTAATTACAGGTATAAGGGCATTTCTTAAACCATGTAAGAAAATAATTCTAGTTCTAGGTAGACCTTTAGCTTTTGCTGTTCTCATATAATCTTCCCCAAGAACTTCAAGCATACTTGATCTGGTCATTCGAGCAATAACGGCGAGGGGAATTGTTCCCATTGCAAGAGCTGGAAGCACAAGATGTTTAATAGCATCAAAAAATGCATTAAGCCCTTCATCGGAGAAAAGTGTATCTATTAACATAAATCCAGTAATACTTGGAATTTCATAGAGAACACTAATTCTTCCAGAGACAGGTGTTATTCCGAGATTGACTGAGAAGATAATAATAAGGATAAGACCCCACCAAAAAATAGGCATGGAATAACCTATTAGTGAGCCCCCCATAATAATATAGTCCATAGGTGTATTTCTTTTTAGAGCTGAAAAAATTCCTGCTGGTATACCAAGTAATGTTGCAAAAAAAAGGGCCGTTACACCAAGTTCAATAGTTGCAGGGAAGCGATCAAAAAATTCTTTTAAAACTGGTTGTTTTGATTGAGCACTTACCCCTAGATCTCCCTTAAGGGCAGCGCCTACAAAAGTAAAATATTGCATCACAAGAGGTTTATCTAAACCAAGCTTTTCTTCCATTGCTTCATACTGAGCTTGCGTACCACCACGTTCTCCTAGTAAAAGTAGAACCGGATCACCGGGAACCATTCGTATTAGTCCAAAGGCAACAATGGAGACCCCAAAAAGTGTTGGAATAAAAATTGATAATTTTTTAAGAAAAAAGTTTTTCATGCTCTTAAGTTTTATAACAGCTCTACCTCATGAAACCAATCGCCTCCAAAAGGATCAATTTTAAAGCCCTTTACTTGGGTACTCATGGCCCTATAAACGATTGAGTGAGCGAGAGTTACCCATGGAGCTTGTTCTTTAAAGACAACTTGGGCCTTTTTGTATAAGGCAGTTCTTTCATTAACATCAGTAACTCTTTTGGCCTTTTGAACAAGATCATCAAATACCTTATGACAGAATCGTGCTCTATTTGCTCCGGAGCCTACACTTGGACATCCAAGGAGAGTATTAAGAAAATTATCAGGGTCACCGTTATCACCAGTCCAACCAAGTTGTAATAATTGATGTTCACCCTTTTGAGATTTATCAAGATATGTTGCCCAATCATAAGAAACAATTTTTACATTAATACCGACTTTCTTTAAATCAGCTTGCATCATCTCAGCCATTTTCTTTCCATTAGGATTATATGGCCTACTAACTGGTAGCGCCCAAAGTTCAGTATCAAAACCATTGGTAAAACCAGCTTTAGCTAGAAACTCTTTAGCCTTTTTAGGGCTGTATTCATAATCCTCTATATTGTCATTATAGCTCCACATAGTAGGTGGAATAGGATTTTTGGCAACACTTGCATTACCTAAATAGATAGCATCGATATAGGATTTTTTATCTAGAGCATGGTTAATAGCCTTTCGTACAAAAATATTATTAAAAGGTTTTTTCTCTATATTCATAGCGAGATAACCAATATTAAGACCGTTTTGACTCATGAGTTTTAATTCTTTGTTTTCTTTTATGCTTTCTAGATCAGCAGGACTTGGTTCAGTAATAAAATGACATTCTCCTGCTTTGAGTTTTTGGAATCTGACACTAGGATCTGGAGCAATTGTAAAAACTAGTTTTTTAACTTTTGCTGGGGTTGAAAAATAATTTGTATTTTTTTCAAATCGAATAAGTGTATCTTTAACATACTTTTTAAAAACAAATGGGCCTGTTCCAACAGGATGAAGATCAATTTCTTCTTTTCTATTTTTAGATGCTAGAAAATCACCATATTCTTTTGAGTGAATACTCATAAATGGCATTGCGAGATTAGCAAGAAATGGAGCCTCAGGAGAATTTAATACAAACTCAACTGTATAATCATCAATCTTAAGAATGTCTTTGATATTTGATCCCATTTCCATAGCGGTGAAGTATTCGTAAATTCCGTTACTTACTTTATGATAAGGGTGATCCGTTTTTCGCATACGATCTATAGTGAAAATAATATCATCAGCATTCATATCTCTACTTGGAGTAAAGTCTTTAGTTGAATGAAACATTACTCCACGTGCTAAAAAGAATCGATAACGAAGACCATCGCTTGAAACTTCCCATCTTTCGGCCAAGCTAGGCTCAATACTTGTCTCGCCATATTTAAACTCTACGAGTCGATTAAAAACCGTACGAGAGCTAGCATTAATACTTGTTCCATCAGTAACAATTTGCGGATTAAGTTTTGATGGGCTTCCTTCAGAACAATAAACGAATGTGTCTGAGTTTGTTGGACCTTTATTGCATGCAATAATTAAAAACAAAATGACAAAAAGACTGAAAATTTTTTTCATAAATACCCCTGCTATAACCCGTGTTTTGCCTGGTTATTCTAGTCAAACTATTGCTAATTTAAAAGGGCTTATAATGATATGACTGTGTAAGTTAAGATGACGCAGAGGAGTAGGAACGCAACCCTGCGCGCCAAAAAAGAACAACCAGTATAAAAAGTAATGAAGTTGTTATAAATGAGCGAATTATAATTGAGCTCTCTAGTCCTTCCAAGAGGATTTGGGCCGGAAAACTTGCAATAAAAGCAAAGGGAAGTACGGTTGTAATAATAATTCTTGTTATACCTCTATAAATTCTATGAGGACGTTCTGCAAACCTAGTTGCTGTAAAATAAACATTCATAAGCCCATCACTTTTATGAAACCAAAATGTGGGAATGATAAAAGTAAGAGCAAGCATATGATGAATGAAATACCCGTTTATCATAAGTAGTACGAACCAAAAATATTGAGAAAAACTTATGGATGTATCTAGTTTGATAACCGAGAAAATGAAAATCCCTACTGCAATAAAAAGATTTATCATTGAGTTGATTGAGAAATCTTTAAAACTTAAAAAAAACAAAGAAGAAACAGGACGAGTAAGGTAATAGTCCAAGTCTCCTTTGTTTATAAATTGCGGTAGCCACCAAATATTAGTTGAACTAAAGCTCATGTACAGAGCATCGACAATAAAATAGCAGCTGATAAATACAAGTACTTGGCCTATATCCCAACCAACAATTGCCGTAGTGTGAGAATAAATAATATGAAAGAAAAGAATATTAACAGCATAAAAGATAGAATCCATTATAATTCGAAAAAAGAAATCCATTCTGAATTGCAGAGACCTAGCTGCAGAGAATTTAAAAAAATAATAGAGTAGTCTTAGATATCTTTTCAAATGCCAACCCCTGTATAGACTTTCTGCGCTCTAGTCCAAATAAGTTGAAAAATTAAAACAAAAAAGATTATCCAAAAAACTAAAAGTCCTAAGCCTGTCATATAAAGATCAAGATTGTATTGACCAATGAAAATCTTAAGAGGAGCGTGAATGATTTTTTCAAAAGGCATATAAAAAAGTATATCCTGCGCCCAAAGTGGGTAGAGAGTAAGAGGAATCATGGCACCACCTAAAATACCAAAAGCAAAACGAAGGGCCACAGAGAGAGACCATACATTATCTGCCCAAAAGGCAACACTTTCTAAAATTGCTCCCATGTAAAAATAAAGAAGTGATCCTAAAAAACAATAGGGGATTGTGAGTAATATATTAAACCAGGTAATTTGAATTGTATCAGGGATACCAACAACAAAATGATAGAGCACAACGGAGAGAATTAATTGAATAAAAAAAACTGTGAATTTAGCGAAGTGACCTACAATTTTAAAGCCGAGATACGAAACAGGGTAGATAAGGTATTTATTTAGTTCACCATAATAAATATCTCGCGAGATAGAGCCAAATTCACCCCCATTGGCCATTCTCATAAAAAGAGGGGCCAGGAGAAAATAAAAAATCATTGTTTTTTCGTTGAGTCCACCAATCATCTCTTTACCTGTAAACTCAAAAATTGATGTCCAAAGAAAATAGGCAATTGCTAGAGTGATAAGGACAGCTCCTACAACCGTAATCCAAAAATCTGCTCGATAAGAAAGAATTTTTCTAATCTCTAATGAATAGACTTGAATATAAACCTTAAGACTCATAATTAACTCATAAGAGATTCAATAATATCTGCGATATCAACTTCTTGAAGAACAAGATCATTAAGTGAGTACTTGCTTGTAATAAAACCCAACGCCTCTCCAATTTGAGCACGCTTAACTTTAATTTCAATTTTACCTTCAACTTTTTGAGGGGTTCCTAGTTCATTTGGAAATTCTTGCAATATATTTTCTTCGTTATCAGAGTTTTCAAGAGAAATAATAATTTTTTTCTTTATACTGTATTTATCAGTGATAGAAGAAAGTGTTCCATCGTAAACAATTGAGCCTTCTTTTAACAGAGCAACTCTACGACAAAGTGTTTCAATATCTTCCATATAATGAGAAGTCAGAATCATACATGGATTGTATTTTTCTCTATAATCTAGAATGAACTTTCTGATTGCTTTTTGGGCCGAGATATCAAGCCCAATTGTTGGCTCATCTAAGTAAACAATCTTAGGTCTATGAAGTAAACTTGCAATAAGCTCAGTCTTCATTCTTTCACCAAGACTTAATCTTCTGATAGGAATATTTATCTGATCTCTAATATCCAGCGCTGTCATAAGTTCATCAAGACTTTCTTTATAGGCATTATCATTAAGTTGATAAATTTCTTTTAAAAGTAAAAAACAATCAGCTGCAGGTAAATCCCACCATAATTGTGCTTTTTGCCCCATAATCAGGGCCATCTGGCGGCGCATTTCATTGTCACGCTTCCAAGGGTCAAAGCCCATGACTGAAACTTCTCCTGAACTTCTATGAATAATCCCTGAAAGTATTTTTACAAGAGTTGTCTTGCCTGCACCATTGGAGCCAATCAATCCTAAAATCTCGCCTTCTGTTATACTTAGGTTTACATCCTTAAGGGCGTGTTTATCTACCCACTCGCGATTGAAAATAGATTTTAGTGAGCCAGCAAGACCTTCTTCTTTTTTATAAACTTTAAAAGTTTTAGAGAGTGCTTTGACTTCAATCATGAAAATCTCAACGGTATTGATTGAGCAATATGAACTTCTTTTTCTGAGAGTTGGCATTGATAGGCGAGTACTTCAAGACCATTCTTTTGTGCTTCAACAAGTGCTTGCGAATATTTTGGATCACAATCAAATGCTGGACCAAAAGTACTAACATCGGTTCGGCCAATAATATATAACATGGCCACACGACATCCTTGAGACTTTAACTCCATAAGCTCATTGATATGCTTTAGCCCACGCTCTGAAACAGAATCAGGAAAGCTGGCATGATCATGGGAGTTTGAAAGAGTAACATTTTTCACTTCCACGTAACAATCATCTAGTCCCTCATGAGTTAAAAGAAAATCAATTCGACTTTTACCAACTTTGGTTTCAGGTTTAATATGAGAGTACTCTTTAAGTTCAGATATAATTTTTTTATCTAGAGCTTCATGAACAAGTTTATTCGTTCTTGATGTATTAACTTGAATCCAAGATCTACCGTTATGGGTTAACTCAAGTGTGTAGGGTAGTTTTCTTTTGGGATTATTAGATTTAGAGACAACAACTTTCCATCCTGGCTCCCAGCAAGTTTTCATTGAACCTGTATTTGGAGTATGGGCCGTAATAAACTCGCCATTATCAAGAGTAATATCTGCTAAGAAACGCTTGTATCTTTTTTCTATTTTGCCAGTGAGTGTTTGTTCAAATTTCATGGCAGCATTCTATAATGTTGCTTCGAACCTGTACAGGCCTTATTTCTTATGGGATCTTTTCATTATGAATTCTTCATTAGAAATAGCAAATCTCCTTCTGGAAATTGGTGCTTTTGAGATCAGTCCTCATAAGCCTTTTACTTATGCCTCTGGTCAAAAAGGTCCAATTTATTGTGACAATCGAAAAATTTCAGCTTATCCGGAAAAAAGAAAAATTATAACTCAGCACTTTATAGACTTACTTGGGCAAAGTAGACCTGAAGCAATCTTAGGTTTGGCCACAGCGGGAATTGCCCCTGGAGCATTTCTTGCCCATGAAATGAATTTACCGTTTGGCTATATTCGCTCCAAAGCTAAAGAACATGGAAAGGTGAATCAAATAGAAGGGTTTAGTAAGCAGGGAGCAAGGGTTATCCTTGTTGAAGATCTTATAAACTCAGCGAGTAGTATTAAAAAATCAATTGCGCCTATTTGTACATATTTTGATTATCAAAAAGTTTTATGCATTGTTGATTATCAAAGAGAGGAAGCAAATATTAATCTTGAGTCCTTAGGACTTGAAAAAATATCGCTGACTAATTTTTCAATTTTAATCCAAGCGGCCCTTTCAAAAGGCCTTATTTCTGAAGATGACGTTGAACTAGTGCTGAGCTGGCATAGGTCCCCATCTACTTGGAATCACAAGAGTTAAGATTTTGAGTACTTGACCCGATAAGTCAAGAGTACCGTCTTTAATCAAAAGGAGCTCCTATGAGCAAGGCTAAATTGCAAGTTGATGGCAATGAGTATGAATTAGATGTTTTTACAGGCACAGAGAATGAGTCTGCTATTGATATTACTAAATTAAGAGCAAAATCTGGACTCGTTACACTTGATAGTGGCTACGGTAACACTGGTGCTTGTACCTCAGGGATTACTTTTTTAAATGGTGAAAAGGGAATTCTTACTTATAGAGGTATTCCAATTGAGCAACTTGCTGAGCATTCCAACTTTATGGAAGTGACTTATTTACTTATTTTTGGAAATCTTCCAACTGAAGCTGAGTTTTCAAAGTTTAAGAAGAATATTCAAACTCATAGTGAGATTCCTGAGAACATGAGGGAGATGATTAAAAAATTTCCTAAAAATGCTCATCCTATGGGAGTTATGTCTGCAATGACTGCAAGTATGTCAGCTTTTTACCAAGGTCTTACTGATCAAGACCTTAGTGATGAAAAGAAAATGGAAGTCACTTATAATCTATTGGGACAACTTAAAACTATCTGTGCTTCATTTTATAAAGTAACTAAGAATGAAGATTTTGTAGCCCCTAGAGAAGATTATGACTTTTGCTCTGATTTTTTAAACATGACCTTTGGTGGTGGTGCTTATAAAGTTGACCCTGAAGTTGCCAAGGCCTTAGATATACTTTTTATTCTGCATGCTGATCATGAACAAAACTGCTCCACTTCAACAGTGAGAATGGTGGGCTCAAGTAAGGCCAATTTGTTTGCAACAATATCTGCTGGGATTGATGCCTTATGGGGACCATTGCATGGAGGAGCTAATCAAGCAGTTATTGAAATGCTTGATGAGATTCAAGAAAATGGTGGCGATTATAAAAAATATCTAGGAAAAGCGAAAGATAAAGATGATCCTTTTCGTTTAATGGGATTTGGTCATAGAGTTTTTAAAAACTTTGAGCGTAGAG
>CAYGJN010000080.1:0-13075 GCA_964350135.1 uncultured Bacteriovoracaceae bacterium
GGTATGAGAAGCTAGATGAAGTTCCAAAGATAGATAAGCTTCCTCATTAAAGTTATATTGCCAATCGCTTCCCTTCATTCCAATTAACTTCAAAGAATACTTAGCAATTGTATTTTTTTAGCGGACAGCCTGTTCATTAATTAAGAATTGTATTATTTATTTTTCTAAGCAGTTTTTAATATCAACAAGATCTTTTTTGAAAGCTTTTCTAATCGAACTAGACATCAAAAACATCATAGGAGACATTAGTTTTGCTAAAAAAGTCTGCGGCCGAGACTCAAAGGACATGGATAAATCAACACCCGTTTCAGATGGAGAAATTGACACTGTGGAAATATAAATACATCCACAGTTTTCAGCGCGAGTTTTATAAAACTCATATTCACTAGCTTCAGTAATCCACATTGTTTCAGTTGCTTCTTTTCCAAACAATTTTCTTGTTTCTTCCCATTTTAGTCCAACAACTCCTCTTTCAGGTCTTTCTAGAACTTTTATATCTGTAATACATTCAATTCGATCTTTTGATTTTTCGATATCAGTTATTAATGCCCATACTTGTTCTTTACTAGCTTTAATATTTTCACTTGCAATAATTGCCACGGCAACTCCCTTGTTGTGTTTAAAGTTGGGTTCTATACTTTTGCTGAAGGCCAATTAAAAAATTTCTAAGTATCTGGTCTTTGCATTCTCTATAATGCTTATGATCCGGTTTACGAAAAAAAGCACTGAGCTCATGCTTGCTAATAGGCAAATCTGCATCTTGCATGATTTTCAGGGTATCTTCTGACTTTAAATTTAAAGCAATGGTTAGTTTTCTTAAAATAATATTATTAGTTAAGCGTTTTTCAGGTTTTGGTTGAGCCCCTTCCCTTTTCCCACGTTTATCATTAATAAGACCATTTAAAAAAATCGCAAGGTTAAGATCATTGCATTTTTCAAACTCAGGATCCTCGTCTTTTTTGAGCCAATTACAAACCTGTTCTTTTGTTACTTCAAGTTCAGCTTGAGCAAAGATCTCAATCATTTTTTTATCATTAAAATCAAATATAAAACGGACTCGTCTAAGAACATCGTTGGCCATCATTTTTTGTTCCTTGCAGACTTCACATTCTTTAGCGAATAATATTAATTTTGTGAAATTCTATGCCTTCCGTTTGAAAAGCTTTTAAAAGATTTGTACGCATGTCACTTCGAAGTTCCCAAGCATCACTTGGTGAATCGGCCCAAGCTGCGAGCCAACACTTTACAGTATCTTTCTGTAGTTCCATAATCCAAAAAGAAGGATCTTCTGATCCATTAAAGTATGGTGATTTTTTTGCCACATCAATAGCAATCTCTTCAACTTTTCGAACAGGAACTTCTGGAGAAATAAAAAACTCTACATGGGCCCAAATATATTGGTCATTCAGAGTTAAGTTTTGAACTTCTTTTTCAAGTAATTTAGCATTTGGAACAACAATTCTATTCCAGTCCCATCGCTTAAGTACAGAATAGGTTAAGCCTATCTCTTCAATAAGCCCATAATGACTATCAATAATAACGGTATCACCAACTTTTACCGATCTAAAAAATGATATCACTATCCCAGAAAATAAATTTTCAAGAAATGGTCGAATAGAAACACCTACCATTACTGAAAGGATTGCAGCGAGAATAGAGATATAAACACTTGGTACTTTTCCCAGATAGGGAACACAGATAATGATGAACCAGCTTACTACCCAAAAAAGAGGAAATATCTTTCTCATAAAAGAGAATCGATCCTCAATAGAGTCTATTCCCTTTTGTTTTAGAATCTCTCCTTGATCCTTTACTGGTGAGTCAGTCTCAATTGCCTCGCTAAATTCTCTTTTTTCTACACTTTTAAGTTTTGTACGCTCACTCTTATTGATCTTAAAATTAAAAAAAAGATAGCTGATACTAAAAAAAAGTGTAACAGCTATAAAATACGAATAATCAGATACTAACTCATTAAGATTCAATCTTATTCCAACTGGTTCGGCTCATTACGAGGTAAGTCAGCGCACCTGCCATCATTCCAGGCGCCACTTCATACATAGTGCCCCCTAAATCAAAATAACGCCATAATAATGTAGCCACAACACCATTAATAATCATCATAATCCCTGTGACCTCAGAAACTTTTTTACCAGTTGCATAAATAAAAAGTAATGGCCCAAAACTAGCGGATAAAACTGACCAAGCAATGAGAACGAGGTCAAAAACATTTTTACTTCCAAAAAGTGCAATCCCAAGAGCCCCTACTAAATAATTGTAGCTAAATAACAATCAACTAGATCTGTAAGTAGATGCCAAAGGCAGCCAAGAGCAATGGCCCTGGCCTTCCAAGAAGGTAGTAAAAATAGCAATCCATAAGCTCCAGCTGCCCAAATAGTATGAAGAGGATGAAAGCCAATACTGCAACGGTTGGGATCAAAGATAGGTGTGGCCAAGAGATGGTCTAGATCTATAAACATTGTTGCAAGCATAACAAGAGCAGCGTGTTTCCAATGATTTTTCCAAAAGATCTTAGCATAAAAAATTGGAACGATAAGGTGAGCTGAGTAATGAATAAGATGTCTAATTATTTCGTAGCTATTTTCCATATTACTTGCTAAAAACGGAGTGCCTAAGCACTCCATTTTTAAAATTTATCTTGATCCCATACCAGAAAACATAATTTGAGTTTCCACCAAGTAACAATCTTTGTAATCTCTTGTAATATTATCAAAGTCTGTCGTTGAAAACATCTTAAGTTTCTTTTTTACAACTCGCTCGCCTGTTAGACGAATTCTCCCATGAGAAAAAGTTGATACGTTGCCTTGAGTCTTTTGAGTCTCACCAACTTTAAAATTAATTCTATAACCAAGGTCTCTTGTTCCCCAAGCTTGGTAGTCTATGGCCATATACATAGGAATAGGTTCCTGTGTATTTCCTTTAGTACTAGAGTTTCCTGTAAATGATCCGTCTTTCCATTTAGCTGTCCACTTTCCTCTATCTCTTCCGTCTGCTGTTTGTCTAAGTTCCTGAATGTCATAATGATTTTCATTCGCTGAATTTATCCACACTTCACTTTTAATTGGTAGTCTGTACTCAGTATCTAAATAGTATTTCCAACGGCCTTCAGTCATTACAGAATAAGAGCCGTTAGCTAAGACTCTATTATTTTCAGCTAAGTATAATTTAGAAATAGTTCCATTATTATGAAAGGCTTCTGAGTAAACAAGCCCTATGCCTTTACAAAAAGTTTCATTTTTTCTACCTGTTGCAAAATTTATAGCATTTTTATATTCATCATCATCTTTAATATTACTCACCCTAAGATATGATTTATAAATATCATCAAAAAGTGCATGCTCATTAGAAATATTTCCAAGAATTTCTTCTAATAAAACTCTCGCTTTTTCTCCATTTTGTTCCACTTTTTCTGCATCCAAAGCATCTTGATAGCGATGAGCGATATCTAAGTTCCCAGCAAAACTGCTTAAACTTAATAATGCTAAACATAACCCGATTACTCTCTTCATTTTTATCTCCTCGATAATAGTGTTGTTATTGTCAAAGCTATTATCGATTATTAAGGTCTTAGAAAAATCACTATAATGTCATGGCTTTGTCACAAACCTGTACCCAAGCCCTCTAACAGTAAGCAAATGCTCTTTTCCTATCTTTTTTCTAAGCCCAAGAATAAAATTATCAACTGTTCTATCTGTTCCTTCATAATCACTTCCCCAAACAGCTGCGATTATCTGCTCCCTTGAAACAATTTGCCCATCTCTTTTAAGAAGAAATTCCAAAAGTTTGATCTCTTTGCCAGAGAGATCAATAATTTTCTCTTCTATTTTAAGAGTTGAAACTTTGTGACTATAAATACAGTCTCCAAATGAATACTCTTCTTTTATACTGATGCCTATTTTTCTATAAACTCTGGCCAAAAGCTCTTCAAGGGCAAAAGGCTTTTCCATATAATCATCAGCTCCAAGTTTAAGACCTCGTACTTTATCTTGAGTTTCAACTCTTGCTGAAAGTACAATGATAGGAGTATCACTGCCATCAGACCTAAGCTCTGAGATAACCTCAAACCCATTCATAAAAGGCATCATAATATCTAAAATGATAAGATCAGGATTTTCTGTTTTAGCGAGGAAAACTCCGTCCTCACCATCAAAAGCTTGTACCACATCATAAGTTTCTCTCTCGAATGCTTTCTTAAGTCCAAGCTGGATATTTTCATCATCTTCAATAATAAGAATTTTATGATTCATGATAAATTCCTATCTTGAAAACAAAGACTGCATTTTTCTCACCTGGGTTAACAAGCTTTACTTTACTTTCCATTTGCTTGGCCAGGTTGGCAACAATAGATAGGCCAATACCAAGACCATCTGGTGAAATATTTTTAGCTGTTTTGGATCTGTAAAATTCGTCAAAAATTTTGTCTGAATCCTCAAGAGCGATACCTGGTCCTTCATCTGAAACTTTAAAAACAAGATAGTTATCTTCTAGATAAATCTCACATTTTCCTTTTTTCCCATATCTCACAGCATTTTTTAAAAGATTTCTAAGAATAACTCGAACTCTGCCTTTATCTATAAAAACTGATTGGGTAACCAAATTTGAAAAATCAATTTTCCTATTAAATTCTGAGGCTATATTTTCGATAAAAATGTTCCACTCATCTTCTGATAGCTTTATATACAAAGGGCTAGAATTATCCCTATTAATAAGAACGACATCTTCAAAAAACTCATTTAGTCGATGTGAAGATTTCAAAAGGGCCTCTATTATCTCTTCATCGTGACCATGTTTTTTTAAAAGCTCTGAGTTTAGCCTGATGCCCGTTATTGGTGTTTTGACTTCGTGAACTAATTGATTTAGAAAACTCACCTTTTTTAAAACCTCTTTTTTCTTATTCCTTAACTCAAGAAAATAGAATCCAATTGATGAAATCAGAAAAATAAATCCAATACCAATAAAAACTTTTTCCCTCACAGTGCTAAACTCTAGAGGATTGAAGTTATCTTTTAAAACCAGTTCAAATGGGTTTGAATCTAGAACAATTTCTGAAATATTATTTTTTTCTTCAAAGACTCTCAGGGCCTCTTGTTCTAAAAATTCTTTGTGAGGAACGAAAAGCTCGATCTCACCTTTTTCATTAGCTTTTACTAAAGTGAGATCCATTTGGTATGAGTCTTCAATATTTGTATAGTCAGATTTTTTCTCTATTTGCTCAAATAAAAGCTGATATGCTTTCTTGGAGTATTGATCGACTAATGTTTTTTCATAATTTGATAGATCTATCTCAGGAGCTTTCTCTGTAAGAGCAAACCATCTTTTTACTGCAATAGCTCGGTCCCAAGTATTATTTTTTTCAAACTGCTTTTTTAGAAAAGAAAGCTTCTTCTCTTTTGAAAGCTGATGAAACTCACTCCAGTCAGCTGAGTTTTTAGACTGTTTGGGGTAAAAATCTGTTGTGAGAAGCCTTCCGCTTCTATCTACAAAAATCTTATGCCCTGGGATCTCATTACCATCAGCAAAGTTCACTAAAAAATCATGCCAACTCTTAGTCCACCCTTCAACTAAATTCTCTTTTTGCTGATCTATATAGAGCTGATACATCTCTTTTTCATAAGACTCTCTAAGTCCAAACGAGACAACCACAAGCCCGAGCCCAAGAATAAATAAAAATAAAGAGATTTTTTGCTTCATTACCTTAATGTTTATCAAAATTATGTCATGACAGTATCATGACGGAAGATAAACTAAAACTGCCCTTTTCTCCCCTGTTTGGAATGAATCTTTTATAAGAGAACTCTTAAGAAAAAGCATTGTTGGCCAATAAAGATATGATAAATAAAGTTTTATACATTGATATCCTATTTATTTTTTAGAATCTTGCCTGGTTTGTTTTCATTATAAGTTTCAACTATTGAATCACTTGCTTTGCCAACTGCTTTTCTTGCTACATTTATAACAGGCACAAAACCAGCTCTTCTATCATCAAGAGTTGTTGCATATCTAATAGCACCATCAAGAGCAAAAAAACTACCTACGACCTGCTTGCCTATAAACTTCAAACTTCTTGCCTTATCTTCAAAGAAAAGTCTTCCCTTGTTACCCATTTCCTCTGATCTCCACTTAGCTTCTTTTAAAAAATTTCGATGGGCCTCATTTGTTTTGATTGTATAAGCACCCCCAACAGCTCCCTCTACAAGACCTCCTATCGATTGAGCAGCAATCGGTGCTCCAGCTTTACTTTTTTGGACAGGATTCATTCTATGAAAACCTCTTTCAGGAAAGGCCTCATCATAAATATCTTTTGCTGAATCAATAACACTTTCTGCAAAAGAGCTTTGAACAAATAAGACTACTAATATTAATTTTATCGTTTTCATCACACTCTCCTAAGAGTTTCTATTCAAGTACTGAGCCGGCATCTTCTTCACTATTGCTATTAGTTCCAAGAAAAAACTTAACACTTCTGCTTGAGGCATCTATAACAGGAGAAAAACCAGGTCTTCTTTCTATAACAGTAAGTCCCATCCGAGCTGTACCATCTAAGATAAAAAGTGGTCCCGCTATTTTTCTAAACAATTTTTTAAGAACTCCATCTTTATTTTTAAGTGCAGCCTTCTGATACTCACCATACCCCTTTGGGCTTATTATTTGAGGATTTACTATTTTAAGCTTTATTTCCTCAAGCTTGCTTTTAGCTGATACTAACTTTTTATAGGTACTCTTCTTCTTATCAAACATTTCCTGAATCTTTTTATTATGTTCTTTAATTTCTGCTTTAGCCTTTGCTTCATTGGCCTCAGAAAGTCTGGCAGAGACCTCTTTTCCTGACTCATCAAAAAGTGTTAAACCATTTTCAAGTTTACTTTCAATTTCAATAACTGCCCTTCTGGTTGGTATGATTTTTCTATTAATTTTTTCATCTGAAGCTAGTACATTATAAGCAGCAGGATTTTCATTTTTTAATATCAACATTGCTTCGTTATGAGATGCTCGCTGGAGATCAGAAGATACTTCTGAAAAAACCTTGCTGCCGTCTCTTGGTTTTGCCAAGACCAGACCCGCTGAAACCTCTAAAGCGGATATCCCCATTCCTAAGCTAAGTGTTTCTTTTCTTTCAGTTCCATTCCCTTCAACTTTTGGAAAGGCTCCTTCAAAGACATCTTGAGAAAATAAGTTAAAACTTAAAAACCCCCAGAAAAGAATAAATGCAATATTAATATTTTTCATATCTATCTTACCTTAAATTATCTCAAAACTTCTGAAGTATAGTTTTTGTATCCAGAATCAAGAGCATTATTTGCTTTTGATAAACTTCTTAGTGAAACATCTATTACTGGAGAAAATCCAGCATCTCTTTCACCATAAGTTAAAAGCACTCTCGACATACCATCTACGGCCATTAAGCCAGCTCCAGCTTTTAACAAAGGGTTTTTCTTTAATTTTACCTTGGTCGATTTTTCAGTATCAGAAGAAACAATAAGGTTCGCCGCAATCAATGCCTCAGTGAATCCTGTCCCCATTTGTGCAGCACCACCCAAAGCATTCATAACCGCACCGGCAGGCGATCTTTCATACTCAGATCGTGGAAATGCCTCATTAAAAATATCACTTGAAAATGAGCTTGAACTCCAGGCCCCAATTAAAAGAAAAAATACAATATTAAATGTTTTCATAAATAAACTCCCTGTAATCACTAATGCCATATATAAAGCAATGCTTGTGCCAATTTCTGCTTAATAAAAGCTTGTGTATTTAAGGGTTTAGCCTAGGGTTAGTGTAAATATTTCAATATTGTCCATTTATTAGACAGTCAGCAAAAATTATTTACTCCAACTTTGGCTATCTTTATATATAGCCGATAAAGAGCCTATGAGACCGAGTTTTATTGTCATTATTTTATTTAGTTTTTTAAGTGCAAATACTTTTGCTGAAAAAATCAGTTTTCCTACTCGTTGTAAGCAAGGAATGAACACTATTCTCAATGGGCTTATTGGCCTTAAAAATAAAACAGTAGAAAGTAGTCAAAACTTTAAGACCCAGGTTAAAGAAGAAGGTATTAAAAGAGTTTTCACTAAAAAACGACCAGAAGAAGAGCTTTCTCAAAGCTATAAAGCCTACTTCTATGACGTTATTGATCCAATGGCCCCCAATACTTCAAGCAAGCTAAAAAAATCTTGGTATAAATTCAAAAAAATAACTTCATTCAAAAAGGGTGACAAAAGAATCACACCTAAGCCTTTTTCAGGGACATTTGATGCCATTGAAAGATCAATATTCAGAAAAAGAACCTTAGTTACGCCAATTAAGTTCACGGCCAGCATGGGTATTGGCCTAGTCGCTTTTACAATGCTTGATTCAGTTCTCACTGAGAAAATAGATGAGAACATATTTAATAATGCCGCCGAGTATGCTCTTAGTCATGATTATAATTTTCGCTTTATTAAAGCAAAGCTAGATCAAAAAGAAATCACTGAGGATGAGGCACTGAAGCTCGTAAAAAAAGGGCTTAAAGACTATAAACAATACTTTGATTTAATAAGAAGCGCTTATAATAATACTGACCCTGATTTTTCTAAAAAAATTGTTCTTAGTTTTAGAGAGCAAATTAATCAAGGATTTGAGCATCTTCTTTTTACAGATCTTATCTATTTTCAATCTCAAGAGTTTGGAAAAAACTCTAGTTTCCAAGGTGCTGATAGAAAATTTGACAAGATTAGTGATGAAGAGTTTGTAGAATTATTTGATCTTAATCATTTAAAGATTTTTTATCACGCATCCCTAGTAAGCTGGTTTGATGAAGATTATGATGTGGAAGAACTCAAAGAGAATGATCCGCAGTCATTTGAAATCTATACAGACTTCATCAATGATCCTTACACACAAAAAGTTATTAGCTTTCAAAAAAATAATCCTGACAAGATTGAAAAAGAGATGATCGGTAATATCCTTGCTGAGGATATAGAGTGGAAAGTACGATTCGCACAACTAAAGGCACTTGGTGTACAAATGATTGGTGGTCATAATGAAGATGGATCTCCTATCATCCTTACCTTAGAAGACTTTAGGGCTTCACGTGCTGAAAAGTATGGTTATTGATAAATCTCAATAAAATCCGTATTCTTGCTTGTCACAAAAAAATAAAAAATTGTTTATAAACTTAACTCATCGAGAGATTAATTTTCCTAATGAAGTTTTAACAGAAGTTAATATGATAAAACTCCGTAAAGATCTTCGAGATAAAACCAAAGGAGTTAAAATGAAATTTAATCTTGTTGAGTATGATGATGCTACTACAGAAGTAAAAACAATTTATGACGAGTTCAAAAGAGACCTTAAGGTAAACAGGGTTCCTAATTGGATGAAGGCACTAGGCAATCACACACCAGCCCTTAAGGGAGTTTGGGAGAAAACAAGATACAGTTTTGTTCAAAGCACTCTTCCAACTACATTAAAAGAAATTATTCTTTTTGTTGTGTCTGTTAGAAATGGTGCCGAGTACTCTAGTGTCTCTCATGCTTATGGAGCTCTTCAGTCTGACAAAAATCTTGACTATGATGTTCTTCTTAATATCCTAGACAATCCTGAAAAGACTAAGCTTCCAGAAAATTTCAAAAGCGCTATAGCTTTTGCTTGGAAAATGGGAAAAGGTCCTGAAAAAATCAGTGATAAAGATTACAAAAAATTAGAGAAATCTGGTTTTAAAGAAAATGAAATTAGAGAAATACTTTCATTAATTGATTTAGCTTTTATGTATAATGTAATTACTGTAAGCCATCAAGTACCTATGGATGAGCATTATAGTGATATTCGTTTTAAAGATTTCAAAAAAGCTGCAGCTTAAGATTTTAAAGAGGCCCTCTTCATCTATGAAAAGGGCCTTCTCAAGCCTAAAAGGTATTAATTTAAGAAGCGTCAGCATGCCGGTAGACTTTTAATCCCAATAGATTTGTATTTCATCTAGTAACTCTTGAATACTTTCTTTTTCTTCCTTATTATCTGTACTCATAAGTTGATGATGCAAATTATAATATACTCTGTCTTCAAGAACTTCTAAAAGTTTAACTTTTTCTTTAGGCTCTAGCGTGTTGGCCCAAGCAGTTTCCCATACCTTTTTTTCTATTAAATGAACGCCTGTGAAGAGCAATCGTTGAAAGTCTGCCTCAAGAACAGTTGGATTTGCAGCTCGGACCTCTCTAATGGCTTTAATAAACTTGTCCTTATTAGTATTAAGTAAAGTTAAATAATCACTTGTATAGAGCTCTGGTCTAATATAATCTTCGCAATTATAAGCTTCATGAATATCTCTATTATTCATAATCTCAATGATTTCTAAAATTTCACCTACATAATCCTGGGCCAAGTTTTTTTTATATAACTCGTCCCATTGAGTGTCTTGATTATTACCAAGTAGATCCCCAAGATGGTCATTGAAAAAAGTACAGAAACTATGATGAAAATTATGACCAAAATTACTATAGTCTTTTAAGCTGAGTGAATCATGAGTTAACATTGAGCCCATTTGTGCAATATGGATATCACCTTGACCAATATCTCTAATAATTACACTAGAGGAGCCATGGGTAATACGATTAATTTTATGACTATTTTTAACCTTCCAAGTTTTGCCATTTTCTATTCTTTTCTCAGGATCTGGAAATTTATCAATATCATGAGCCGAAATCTGATATAAATAAGTATCTGCTTCAATCTCTTCTAACTTAACGTTAATAGTCTGACACCGGGTCTTCATAAATGGTATATGGATATCAAGGCACAACTTTAATCTGGTTGGCTGATCTCCTACAGGAATAAGGTCATGACTCTCCTCTCCTGGTTTGTAATAAGTCATTGAAACACTATTGCCCTCATTATCAACTTCATACTTATAAATATCAAAACTACTAAATGGAACTTTAACATCCTTAAAAAAACTATTTCCCAAATGAAGAGCAATCTCTTGGATACTTATTGTTTTTCTTTCAGGAATATTAATATGATTTCGATTAAAGGTTGTTAAATTTATAGATGATCCATCAAGACTTGTTTCATCTGCTTTATCTCCTAGGTTCATTCCACAAGAGTCAATATTTCCACTATAAAACCAACCTCCATAATTATTTATATAAGTTTTCTTACCTACTTCAGTGGACTCTAATCTTGGTTTTTTTCTTAAGAGAGCGCTTGTGAGAACTTTTTCGATATCTTCTACCGAGTCAGCATGGACCTGAGTTGATCGATTTATTGCTTTCTGATTAAAACTATTCATGGAGCTATAAATTTTTTCAGCGTCAGAAGCAATATCAGAGTACGCAATAATAGGAATTAAAAATAATAATCCAGCTCTATACATAAATACCTCAACCCTCAGCTACTTATCGGTTGAAAGTAGATGAATTCAACTACCTGAGTAGCTTGATCAAGATTAGATAAGTCTTGGACATTATTATCTTTTTCCTAAAACTACCGTATAGTATGTCTATGAAATATGGCATTCATTGGTTTAGAAGAGATTTAAGAGTCGCAGGGAATTTGGCCCTCCAAAAACAATTCAAATCCTTTGACGGAAACGTATTGGGTTTTTTTTGTTTCGATAAAAAATTTCTTTCAAGACCTGATTTTTCTATTAATAGATTTCAGTTTTTTTTAGAAACCCTTATTGCTTTAAAAAAAGAGCTTCGCCTCATTGGCTCTGACTTGCTTGTTTTAGATGTTGGTCCAGAACAGGCCTTTAAGATGCTATTTAAAGATTTAAAAAATCATAAAATCTCACTTCCTCATCAAATTTCTTTTTCAAGAGACTATGAGCCTTTTGCAACTAAAAGAGATCATATACTTACTGATTTTTTTCAAAAAAATGATATAAATGTTTTGTCTGAAAGAGATCATCTATTAATCGAGCCTCATGAGCTTTCAAAAGATACAGGTGATGGCTATCAAGTCTACTCTCCTTTTTCGAGGAAATGGTTAGAGATTTACCAGCAAGACGAGATACAAAAAAGAGTAAATCTTCACAAGAAGGGATTTACCTATTTAAGAAAACTTGAAAAAGGTGATGTCTCAAAAGTTTTTAACATGACCTGGAAAGACCTTTTAAGCAATAAGTTAAACTATCCAGACCATCTTGCAATTTATGCTAATGAAAATCGTAAACTTGTTGATGTTAAAATACCTGAAGCTGGCTCATTGGCTGGTTTTAGACAATTGCAAAACTTTAAAAAGAAAATTGATTCCTATAAAGAAACAAGAGATTTCCCAAATACTAAAGGAACCTCTAGGCTCTCGACTTTTCTAAAAAATGGATCTTTAACAACTTCACAAATCATGAGTTATTTGGACCTTAAGGCTTATAAAAAAAAAGAAGATGGATCTAACACTTATTTAAGTGAGCTTATATGGAGAGAGTTCTATTATCATATTTTGGCAAGACACCCTCGAGTTGAAAAAGAATCCTTTCTAGTAAAATATAAAAATATTAAATGGGAAAACGATAAGAAAAAGTTTAAGGCCTGGAAGACTGGAGCAACAGGCTTTCCTATTGTAGATGCTGGTATGAGAGAGCTCAATACAACAGGCTGGATGCATAACCGTGTTAGAATGATCGTCGCCTCTTTTCTCACAAAAGATCTTCTTATTGATTGGAGATGGGGAGAAAAATACTTTATGGAAAAACTTTTAGATGGAGATCTTGCTCCCAATAATGGAGGTTGGCAATGGGCAGCAAGTACAGGCTGTGATCCTCAACCATATTTCAGAATTTTTAATCCATGGCTTCAAAGTAAAAGGTTTGATCCTGAGGGGCTTTATATAAAAAAATTTATTCCTGAGCTCAATACACTTAAAGCAAAAGAGCTTCATAACCCAATAATTGGACATCACAAATACCCAGAACCTATTGTGGATCATAGCGTACAACGAGAAATGGCTTTAGTTCTTTATAAAAACCCTTAGCCTGCTTTTTTCTTTTGGATAAACTCTTGAAGTTGGATTGAAAAAAGAATAATTTGATCTTCAAATTTTTTAAATTCCATTTCTATATTATCGGGCACACCATTAGATC
>CAYGJN010000081.1:0-12945 GCA_964350135.1 uncultured Bacteriovoracaceae bacterium
CCATACCCTCTTGGTAGGCAGACTTTCCTGCATGAATCGCTTCTTCATTGGATTTTTTAACTTCTGACAAACGCTCATGATCCTTAATAAGAATACAGCCTAATTGCCCTTCATTTTTTTGAATAATTTCACAAAAATTACTCTCATCCAAAGCGACAATATACTCCTGAGAAGAATCAAAATCACCATCCACAAACTCTTCAAGTTGAGCTGAGTCTAGTTCTGTTATTGAAAGATTACTATTTTTCCCAAGATTCACATAGACTCTTTCAGGATTAGATCTCTTACCACCGTTTTTTATATCTAATGGTGTAGAGGCCTGGATTCGCGTATAGCTTAAGTTACTTACAGGAGCAACAGAGGCGATAGATCGACTTGCAGCTCCTGAGCTATGCTTTATAGCGACACTCTCCACTGGCTTAGTAATTGAGCGATTAATTGGAGCAGGATTATTTTGAGCAGTATTGGCCCTAACAATAGGAGCTGATGGTTTAACCACTTTAGTTGTTCTGTAATAGTCTTTTATAATAAAAGGAGAAGGCTTTGTAATCGGGGCAGTTGCTTGTATTTCTTTCTCTTCAACAGTTTTATTTACATCTTTTTTGTATACTTCAAGAGATGCTCTTAGGGCTGCGATTTCTTCTTTTAGGCTTTGAGTTTGCTTATCTTCAACTTTCTTAGTCGCTAGATTTTGCTCTTTTACAGCAAGGGTATTATCTACTTTTTCTACAAAATTATTAAAGCTTCCCAGGCTCAGTCCTCCACCTAGCTTAGAGTTCTTAACCATACTCTCTAGGCTTTGAGAGGGGTTCGCTATGTTGATACTTGGTAGAAAGTCATTTGAACGAGCAATCTCTTTTAACTCTGGCATAGAGGCAATTGTTGATATTGACTGTTTAATCTGTGGACTAAGTTCACTACGAGTGATCATCTTTAATGATGAGTCATTTAAAGACTCCTCTCTCTTTATACCAGTCACAGTAATATCAGATATTTTAATTTCAGGCATTTTGCTTAATGAGCTTCCAAGTGATGAAACCAATGATTCACTAAGCTTTAGTTGATCAGCTGAAGGTTTTCTAATGGGAAGAGATGATCTACTAACTCCCTTTACATAAATTGGAGCAATATCAATTTTAGGCTTATCTTTTTTCTCTTTTGCTTTAACTATTTCTTTTTCAGAATCTGTTATTACCTGAGAATCTGTATTAGATGTACTTTTTTCAGTTCGCACAAAAGAGCGAGAAAAATTTGCAACCGGATTATTATAAGTAAATCCTTTCGCAAAACGAGAGATTAGGCTACAAGACTTCCCAGGCTCTATAAAGAAACTAAGATTTTTTGTCTCTAAGTCACTTAAAGACTTTTGGTCACTCTCATTAGTTACAAATGGACATAAATCCTTTGCCTGTTTGTTGGCCTGCTCAATCTCACAATCTTCTTTAAAGATTTCTTCTGTTAGATTTAAATTATTACCCTCATGAAGCTCTAGTGAATCTTTTATACTTTTATTGCATTGCCAATTTAAAGTGCTTACTAAAGCACTTAGCTCTTGCTGGTAACCTGTATTTGTAATCACACCTAATAGTTTTTTACTAAAGTCAGGAAACTCTTTTTTTATTTTATTAATCTCAGGTTGGTAAAGAAGTTTATCTCTGTTTTCAAAAAAACTACCAAAATCATTGTTTGAAGTTATATTTGAACAGTCCGCTGTATTATCATAGTCAAGTCTATCTAAATTTTTACGACAACTTATGCTTTCTTGAGAGTTGAACCTATTAATAATATTTTGATGGCAGCTTAAATCTTTTTGTATCTCTTCACTTGCAACTAATTTATATAGCTCTTCACTTTCTCTATTAATCTCAAAACAATTAAAGCCTGAAAGTGCCTCTTTTATCTTTTTTTGATAATCCCCACTGTCACACTCATCTTGTCTAAGACTCCAAACAACCGCTGCATTAAGTGCAGCCTTAAATTTATCTGCGATTCCTGTAATATGTCTTTTTTGAACTAAGGATTGAGCATCAAAGCAACTTCTGAGCTCATTATTATCAAACCGATCCGCAACTTCTTTGAGACCAATCATGGTTTCATGACATGCAATTCTAGTATCCACACCACTACTAAAAGCGCTTAGTGAGATTATAAATATGATGATAGAAACTCTGTTCATAAAATCCTTTCAATCTTATCGGGTCTATTCCTTATATGCTTGAGTAATATGAACCAGTATAAATATGATCAAGAGAATCTTCTCAAAGTTTCTTTTGTACTCTATAATAACAGATACTTAGCCAAGTTTTATTGAAAAAGGCTCTGCCACATAAATAGGCCATTTTCCTTTAATTAAAACTTCGATATTATTGAGTTTTTGAATCAACCTTTTGCTATTTGGATGGACTGCTTATGACCCCATTTAATCTTTCAAGTTATGGAATTTCTGTTAAAGATGTCCTGAGAAATGCCTCGATAAAAGAGCTTTATACAAGGGCCCTAGAGTTTGAAAAAGAAAGTACTGTTAGTGATACAGAAGCTCTTATTGTGAGCTCTGGTGAAAAAACAGGAAGATCTCCTAAAGATAAAAGAATTGTTAAAGAAGCCTCCTCAGAAGCTGATATTTGGTGGGGAGAGATTAATATACCGCTTAAGACTGAAGCTTTTGAAAATAATAAAAACTTGGCCATAAAAAATCTTAACTCATGTGAGAGACTTTATGTCATGGATGGCTTTGCTGGCTGGGATCCCAAATATCAAATCAAAGTAAGAGTCATTACAACACGCCCTTACCACGCTCTTTTTATGAATAATATGCTTATTCGCCCTTCGGCCCAAGAGCTTTTAGATTTTGGAGAGCCTGATTACGTCATTTATAACTCCGGCGAATTTGATGCTGATACTAAGATTGAAGGAATTACATCTAAGACAAGTGTTTCAGTTTCTTTTGATAAGGGTGAGTTTGTTATTCTTGGAACTCAATACGCTGGAGAAATGAAAAAAGGCGTGTTTACAATAATGAACTATATTATGCCAAAGCAAGATGTACTCTCTATGCATTGTAGTGCCAATGTTGGAAAACAAAATGATCTCACATTATTTTTTGGTTTAAGTGGAACAGGTAAGACGACTCTAAGTGCCTGCGCTAATAGAAAACTTATTGGAGATGACGAACATTGCTGGACTGATGAAGGTGTTTTTAATATTGAAGGTGGCTGTTATGCAAAGGCCATTAATCTAAGTGCGGAAAAAGAACCTGAAATCTATAACGCCATTAAGTTTGGAACCGTTCTTGAAAATGTCGTTTATGATAAAAATTCTAAAAAAGTTGATTATGATGACGGATCTCTTACTGAAAATACAAGGATTTCCTACCCTATAGAGTATATTCCTAACGCTACTATTCCTTGCACAGGACCACTTCCTAAAAATATTGTCTTTCTAACTTGTGATGCTTTTGGGGTAATGCCTCCTGTTAGTAAGCTCTCCCCTGAACAAGCGATGTATCACTTTATTAGTGGCTATACAGCAAAGGTTGCAGGAACTGAAATGGGAGTTACTGAACCTGAAGCAACATTCTCTGCATGTTTTGGAGCAGCTTTTATGGTGTGGCACCCGAATAAATATGCACAGCTTCTTGCAAAACGTATTCAAAAAACTGGAGCAAAAGTTTGGTTAGTTAATACTGGCTGGTCTGGTGGTGCATACGGTATTGGAAAACGAATACCTCTTAAATATTCAAGGGCCATTATTGATGCCATTAATAATGGAAGTCTTGATAAAGTAGAAACTCAAACCGATAAAATTTTTGGTTTTGAAGTTCCTAAAGAAGTCTCAAATGTTCCAAGTGAAATTTTATGGCCGAAAAATACTTGGAGCGACAAAACAGCTTATGATGCCAAGGCCGGACATCTTGCGAAGCTATTCATCGAAAACTTTAAACAATTTGAATCTGGCGCAGATAGTAATATATTAAGAGCAGGCCCACTTCTTTAATCCCCTGGCCAGGACTTAGAGATCTATGGCACAATCTTGCAAACCACAGCAAGGAGTTGCCATGAGTTCCTATGAGTCTTGGGCCAAACGCACCCCAAAAATCCGTGAAAATATTTTAAAATCAATTCATCAAGCAGGATCAGGCCATCCCGGTGGATCCCTTTCGCTAGTTGAAATCATATATGCTCTCTTTGGTAAAGATGGAGTAATGAAACACGGACCTGAGCTTGTAGATGGAAACGAACGTGACCGTTTTGTTCTTTGTAAAGGTCATGGAGTTCCTGCTCTTTATTCAATCCTTAGTGATGTTGGTTATGATATTTCTGAAAAAGAATTAATGACTTTAAGACATCTTGGCTCAAGAATGCAGGGCCATCCTGATAGAGTGAGGCTACCTATAGTTGAAGCTTCTACAGGTTCACTTGGTCAAGGGGCAAGTATCGCTCAAGGAATTGCCATGGGCTATAAAATGTCTGGAAATGCCCATCGAGTTTACGGCGTTATTGGTGATGGAGAAATGCAAGAAGGGCAAATTTGGGAAGTTGCCATGAGTGCGCCTCACCATAAACTTTCAAACTACACTTTGATTCTTGATTATAATAAAGGTCAAATTGATGGCCCAACTAATGAGGTGCTAGGACTAGAACCTGTTAAAGAAAAATGGCAGGCCTTTGGTTGGCATGTTCATGAAATTGATGGGCATAATTATAATGAGTTGGTAACAGCACTTAAAGATACTCATAAAGACAAACCAACATTTATCATCGCTCATACTATTAAAGGTAAGGGAGTTGATTTTATGGAAGGTAAAATCGATTGGCACGGAGCTGCTCCTAGTGATGAACAATTAGATAATGCTCTTAAGCAAGTTGCAAATAATACAAGCATAGGACTTTAATCATGAGTAAAATCGCAACAAGAAAATCTTTCGGTAATGCTCTTTTAGAGCTTGGTAAAAAACATCCAGAAATTGCCTGCTCTGAGGCCGATCTTTCAAAAAGTACTCAGAGTGGAATTTTTGCAAAGGAATTCCCTGATCGTTTTTTTGAAATGGGCATACAAGAAGCCAATATGATTGGCGCAGCTGCGGGAATTAGCTTTACTGGAAAAATTCCTTTTATTTGCTCTTTTGGTGCTTTTCTTACTGGTCGCTATGATCAAATAAGAATGAGCGTTGGCTATGCTAACTCATATGTGAAACTCATTGGAACTCATTGTGGTGTTGGAATTGGTGAGGATGGACATTCTCAAATGGGTCTTGAAGATATAGCTCTAATGAGGGCCATTCCAAATATGGTTGTTCTTCAACCAGGAACAGACAAAGAAACAAAAGAAATGATGGAGTGGGCCATAAAGCATAACGGTCCTGTTTATTTTCGCCTAACCCGACAGGGGCTTTATCAATACGATATGGATTCATTTCGCCCAGGTATCTACCCCAACCTTATAAATGGTGAGAGGGTGGCTTTTCTAGCCAATGGTGGCCTTCTCGAAGCTGCCTACGAAGCAGCCAAAGAACTTAAGGCCAAAAGCATAATGGGCCCCAGTGTTTATAATGCGAGCTCAGCAAAACCAATCGATCTGAACTTTATTAAGACACTTTGCGAAAAATACGACTCAATTTATGTTTTTGAAGACCATACTATTTTAGGTGGAACAGGCACGGCCATAGCAGAACTAGTGGCCCAATACTCCAATCGCCATGTAAAAGTAATACGTTATGGTGTTAAAGACGTTTTTGGGGAATCAGGAACTCCTGATGATTTATACGAACACCATGGTTTTACCAAGGATGCGATTGTTGCTAATTTTATGTAGACGATTGTGAAATTAGGCGTTATAAAATCATGCTAAATAATTGAACTTACAGATAGGATTAAAACTATGTCTAGAACATGTGATTTAACTGGAAAGAGAAGACTTGTTGGTAATAAGGTTTCTCACTCAAATATTAAAACTAAAATGACTCAGCAGCCGAATCTTAAGACTAAAAAAGTTTTTGACCCTGAAACTGGCAAGACTATTAGACTTAGACTTTCAACTAGTGCGATCAGAACTCTAGATAAAGTTGGCTCACTTTCTAAGTTTTTAAGAAAATACGCTCATCTTTATAGATAATTAATTATTTTTATAATTAGTATTTGTCTTCGAATTCCGTATTATTGTAAAAACGGTCTACTACTTTTTTGATAAAATAGCGCAGGCTTGTATCTGAAAGATCCTTCTGTCCCAAGAATTTAATTTTTAAATCTGTTCTAAAGTTTTTAAGGGCCCTATCGTTAACTAAAGTGCTCTTAAGTTTTCCAAAGTCAGCATCAAAATACTTATTTAAGATAAAATCCAGATAGGCATGAAGAGATTTCTTAAATAGGTAGACTGAATTCGCAAGTTCTTCTTCAAACTTTACAAGTACCGATGACTCAATCTCAACAAGCTCATTGCCAGTACGGATAAGATCATCGCGTTTTGATAAAAGCTTTGGACTCTTTGTTAGATCAATTGTTTTTAAAAACCTTTCCACTTGGGGCTGTCTACTATCTCTTATGCTTAGATAATTAGACACTTTAAAAGTTTGAACATCAGCAAAAATCAAAGGAGAAACCTCTTCAGTAAGAAGTTTTTTATCTTTTAGATCTAATAAAAATTGCGATAAAGCTTCTCGTCTATTATAGAACTTTCTTTTTAAAGAATACCTTTCTAATAAAGCAAAGGCAGAAATAATACTTTTTTGATTATGTCTTCTTTTTAGAGAGTGATAATGGGCCTCATTTGCAAAGTCCCGACTATTTTGAATCCAATCATGATAGAAATCAAGATGCTTAGAAACTGGCAACTCAATATACTCATCAAGAGTTTCAGGAAGATTGACCATCCCTCTTTTTAACTTATCTTTAATAAGCGAATAAGCTTCCTCTAGCCCTCTTTTTTTTGCCTTAATGACTCTACGATTACCAACTTTTGAACTAGCTAATAGCTGGGTAATAAAACTTTGCGTCTTATTAGGTTTTAAATCTCTTATTATCTGCCCAAGGAAGTAGTCCGTTTCCTGTATCGCATTTTTTGAGATCTCTTTAATATTACCATCTTGATGATAAACAAACTGATATGCATAATCTAGAAAGTTTGCTTTTTCTACATTATTAAATTTCAAGTCATAATAAACAATATCTTTTAAATCAATTTCTCTTTTTTCTTTTTCAAAGTGGAAACTATCATGAACAAAAAGATGCATTGGGTACACAGCTTTTCCATTAAAGGCCAAATCCTCAACTGCTCCTTTAAATGATAAGATCATTTCATATTTAGGAAGTGTACAAAGATACTTCTTAGCTGCTTTTTTTGCTATTTCATCTGGACAAAAATTAAGCTTAAAATGAGGTTCGTTATCAACAAGGCCAATTTTAATTTCTTTAATATCTGATCTTTTAAAGGATCTTTTCTCAAAAGGATATTGATGTTGTGAAAATGTTCTTCTAGAACATTTAATCTCAGCACTCGGGTCAGCATAAAAGGCTTTTCTAAAGCTATTATAATGTGCCGGAGAGCTACATTTAAAATCCTTATCTGCAATAAAACTCAAAAAAGAATTTATAAATAAATCTTTTGTTGAATATTCTGAGCTTAAGGATTGTGGGCGCTTATTAAAAATCCAAGAAATATTTTTCTCCAGATTTTTTTGAAAGCTACTATAGTAATAATGAGCAAGAGATCTAATCAGATTGTAGTTTAAGCTCTTTAGTACCAACTCTTCTTTGCATGACTCAATATAAGGCAATGCTTTTTTATCTAAGTAGAAGTTTTTATAATTACTAGAGTATTTTATAAAATCTATTTGAGAAAACTGCTCACAGCTTTCAATTTTCTCTTTTAACCAAAATCCAGGCTTTACGAGAAGCTCTTCATTGAGATCTGTTTTAAAGATAGTTGGTAAAATATAATAAACAGTACTAAGGCTCGAATTAATATGCTTAGAGGCCTTCTCATCAAAACCCACTTGCCCTAGACTTAGTCCAGCAAAGCAAGAAATATGCACAAATAAAAATGCAGATATAATTAATCTCATAACAATATTTTAATAACTTACAGAAAGTTTTGGAGCTTTGATGTAATGATTACAAGAGTGTTAAAGAATTAGACACTCTTAGGATTTAAGGTTTTCGATTTCCTTAACGAGGTCTGCTACTGCCTTTTGGGCCATATCACATTCTTCTTTCCAGACTTTATGGTCAAGATTGGGGTCCTTATTCATTATAAGATTTCCCATAATTCTCATTTTTTCATTAAGCTCCCCTAAAAGGTTTGCTGCTAGTTGCTCATCTTCAAGCCCTTCAAGAATTTCGGTTATCTTAGCTAGGTCCATAATTAAACTCCAAAAAAAGGCCCAGATCTAAGTCTGGGCCCAAAGAGATTAAAATACTTTTTAGTTTTAGTAAATAACTTCTAAGGCACTTACTTTAAATCCCCAATCAGTCACACTATAGTCTGAATTAAATCGAATTGTTACAGTATCTCCCATAACATAGTCAGACTTAACATTCGTCCCTGCCCCAGTTAAAGAGCTTACAATTGGGCCTCCAGCTGCACCCTCAATAATATGAAGATAATCATAGTTTCTTTCAAGGTCTATTTGTTCAACAACAACTCTTATAAAACGAGCATTCTCAACATTAAAAGTTACCTCTTGAGTTTGATTAATATCATATGGGTGTGGACTTTCAAAAACTGAATCTAGTTGATAACCCTGCCAATCATCTTCGTTTGGCATCTCAGGTCTCTCAGGTCTAATATCAGATAGGATATTGAATGCATCAACTCGTCCCCAACTTACAGATTTTCTTCTATAAGAAGAAACTGGCACTGATGTCCAAAGTAGTCTGTCTTTCATTTCATCAACTGAAATTCTTCCTTCATTTGCTACCAGAAGTCCTAGTACTCCTGTTACATGTGGAGTGGCCATAGAAGTACCACTATAAACACTGTACCCACCTGATTTAACAGTTGATAAAATATTTCTACCGGGAGCTGCAATATCGACAGTCTCTGCTCCGTAGCAACTAAAGCTTGCTAGTTGATCTTGGATATTATGAGCGGCAACTGATACAACATTATCGTTTTCATAATTTGAAGGATAATGAGCTGTTCCATCATTATTTGATGAAGAGTTTCCAGCAGCTGCTACAAAATAGATTCCACTTTCTTCAGCTCTTGTAATTGAATCAGCTAAGGCTTGAGAATAACCTCCGCCACCCCATGAGTTTGACATGATATCAACATTTAAAAGAGTTGCGTAATCGATTGCTCTAATTGCATTTGCTGTTGTACCTGATCCACTGTCAGATAAAAACTTAATAGCAACAATACTTGCATTGGCCATTACACCAGCAACACCTTCACCATTATTATGAACGGCTGCAATTGTTCCCGAACAATGAGTTCCATGTCCATGACCATCTATAGGGTCTGAGTCATCATTAGCAAAGTCGTACCCATGTATATCATCAATGAATCCGTTTCCATCATCATCAACTCCCTCTTCACCGTTTGCCTCTGCCGTATTAATCCACATATTAGGAGCTAAATCAGGATGGTTATAATCAACACCAGTATCAATAACTGCGATCTTTACATTTTTGCTACCTTTAGTGATATCCCAAGCAGCTAAAGCATTAACATCTGCTCCAACAACTCCACCTTCCATTTCGTTGGGATCATTATCACCAGTATTATGAATACCCCATAACTGAGAAAAGTTAGGATCACTTGGTACAGACTTTGACAAAAGAGCTTCAAAGTCAGTTATTTCATGTGTTGTGTAAATAAAGTTAGGCTCTGCATACTCAATTTCTGATAGTGAATTAAGATTAACTAGAGAAGCTTCAAGACTTCTTTGATCAACTTTTACTTTGTAAAGATTACCAAAAGAGACTTTTAAATCAATAATCTCTCTGATGCCAAAAGATCTAGCATTTTGTAAAAAAGCTAAGCTATTAGCTGATTTCCTGAGCTTTATTATGAGCTCCCCTGGTACATGTTTGTGATGCTTTAGATCTTTTACATTGGCGGATACACTTAATCCCGTCATGCTTATTGCTAAAGCAAAAAAGAAACTCTTCATAAAAACTCCCTCATGGATGAATAATCAGTGAATCATTCACTTAAACTATGGCTTGTCCTTATAGGATCCCCCGTAAAATATTTCCTTTCAAGCACCGCGGCTAACAGGAAACTTATTCCGTGGTTATTATATTCTGCCCAGTTTAGGGAAAACTTTTCCAAAAATTAAACGTTGAGATTTTGGTACGCAAATATGTCAGAATATATAGGTATGATTTACGGTAGCTCAAACCACCCCGTTGAAGTTAAAAAAATTCGTCTAAAAATATGGACGCTTCGAGAAGAAATCGAATGGGTCATTAAATGCCTTCAAGAGAAGAGTGAAAAAGAACTTACTCCAGAAGAAATTCAAGAAATAAAAAACAAATACATCGGTCATATAAAACTTCCCCCTACTACAATGAAAGAGCTCGGTATTGATAATGGTAATAACGAAGCTGAGAGCTTTTCTGATCAAGACGGCGATGATGCCACTGAGGAAGCTAGTGCACAGGCAGATGATGCTAAAGAGCCCAAAGACTCATCTGAGGAGTCAAAGGAAGAGGAAGCTCAATCGGCCAATGATAATGAAGCTAACAGCACAAACTCTGAAATTGTAACAGATGAGAATAATATTATTTTTATCAACAGAAAAAGACCTGATCTTGCTCCAGAGAGAATTTCTGATGCTGTAACAATGCTCTCAGATGTTAATATGAATATTATTTCTTGCTTTAGTAGTGAACGCTACCTTAGTGGTCAATCAATCATACTTGAATTTGTCGTTCCAACTCATTTCTTTGTTTCTGCAGAAGTCATTGAATGTAGAAATTACAATATCTCAAGTCGAATCATTTCGGAGTCCAGACCTAAGTACCGTCTGCATGCTAAATTCACCTTTTCAAGAGCTGGTGAGCGAACAATGCTTAGACGCTTTCTGAAGTCTGTTGAACCAGAGATCCCAGTAGAGAAAAAACGAAAACCAAAACAAGATGACTCTGACAGCCTAGATGATCTTGATGACCTTGGACTATAAACTACTGTCCTTCAGCGGCAATTGATAATTTATTGGCCCCCGCCTTTTTAGCAATATCAATTATCTCAAATGCATTTTCTAAAGTTGAAGCTTTATCACCTTCTAAAATAACAATATCTGTTCCTTGAGACTTAAGGGCCAAACGTATATCTGATTCCAAGTCCCCTTCAACTAATTTTCCTTCAACAAAAATCTTACCATTTGAGCTTAATGAAACAATGACTACCTTAGATTCTTTAGAATTTGTCTCTGATGCTGTTTTGGGTAAATCAATATCAATACCTGATTCTAAGGATACTGAAGAAGTAACCATAAAAATAATAAGAAGTACCAGCATGATATCAATTAGTGGAGTTAAATTGATATCTGCAATTATATCGTCATCTGAATTGTTTGAATTATTAAAGGCCAAGTGAACTCCTAAGCAAAATAGTCTCTAAAGTCTTCAAGACGGTTTTTATATTCGGCCATCATTTGATTAAGTTGAGTTTGAAAAAAATTATAAAAAATAACAGCAATAACAGCCACTAAGATTCCTGCTGCAGTTGCAATTAAAGCTTCTGAAATACCTGAAGCCACAACAGAAAATCCCCCCTTGCCAGCAGTTGCAATAGAATCAAAGGACTTAATAATACCAACAACAGTTCCAAATAGACCCACAAATGGTGCTGAGGAGCCTACTGTTCCAAGTACCCATAGGTAGCGTTTAAGTCCCCTTTGTGTATCTTGCATCCGCCTCATGGCCTTATCATCTTTTTTATCAACACTGCCTTCTTCATCGAGGTAAACAAGAAGTGGACTACAAGCAATAGGACTGGCTGTTTGCAAGCATAAATCTCTACACTCTTTTTGCTTATCATTTTTTAAAAGCTCTATTGATCCATGAAAAAGACCATCTGTTATTTTTTGAAATCGTCTAAGCGTAATAAATTTTTCAACTATGACACACCAAGAAGCAATGCTAAAAATTAGCAATGGCCACATCACAAAGCCGCCCTCTTTAAATATTTCCCAAAGACTCATAGGTTCTCCTCATTTAACTCATTTTTAAGGCCAAAATTCCTAGGCATTGAACTGGCCATGAACTATTATAGACACTAGATTGGATTTTACATAAACTCGCCATGTCATATATTAGTCAAAAAGCATTTAAACAAACTAGACCCATCATATTAGTGATGGCTGTTGCACTTTTTCTACTTGCAGGCTTCACTGAACTCTTTCATTCATCGAACCTTACAGCAAACCTGAATAGTCCATCAAAAGGTCCTATTAACAAAGCAATTTTGGCAAATATAAGCTCTTTGTATCTGCGAAACTCACTTGGGGAATTTGAACTTAATAAGATTGCAGAAAACTGGAAATTATCTAGCCCAAGAAATGTAGATGCTCCTAACGAATTATTAGAAAAAATTATAAACTCTATTTCAACCATAGAAGTAAAAAGAGTATTTGATAAAGACCCCATCAATCTTGCAAATTTTTCACTAAATAACCCCGCCATAGAAATTGAAATCTCATCCTTTGAAAAAGCTCAAAAGATACAAATAGGTCTTTTCAATTCAATTGATAATACAACCTATATTATGGTTGATGAGGATTCTGTTATCTATCAAGTCAAAATGTTTGATATCTCTTTTCAAAAACTTTCATTAGGTGATTTCATAAATTCTAAACTCGTGGCCCTTTCAACTGCTGAGCTCTCACAGCTTGTTGTAAAAAAGTACAGACAAACAGTCTTAGACTTTAAAAAGAATAAAGATCAATGGCTGCAACGATCAACCAAATTAAGCTCTGAGCGAGTCTCTGAGTATGTAGACACT
>CAYGJN010000082.1:0-12920 GCA_964350135.1 uncultured Bacteriovoracaceae bacterium
ATCCTAGCAACAAATGGCTATTCTTATCAATTAAGTGATTATTTCAAAGATAAGATTTTTCCAACAAGAGGACAGATCCTTGCAACTGCTCCTGTTGAGAAATTCATGGCCGGACCTTGTTATGCTAATTTCTATCTAGACTATTTTAGACAATTACCTACAGGTGAGATGGTTATAGGAGGCTTTCGTCAACTACAGGCAGATACTGAAAAAGGTGTCTCAGATGAAACTTCAGATCTTATTCAAAATGCCCTTGAGCAGTTTCTTAGAAACCATCTAGATCGACTTAAGGATGTGCCAATTACCTATCGCTGGTCTGGCATAATGGGCTTTAGTGTTGATGGACAACCAATGATTGGCTCTCTCCCATCAGACTCGCAAATTTATTTTCTTGGAGGTCATACTTGTCATGGACTAGGATTAGCATTCCATTGTGGAAAGGCATTGAGTGATCTTATGTGGGGTGATAATATTCCAAGTTTTATTAATGCAAAAAGATTTTGATATTGAGCGGGATTCTATGAAAACATTTTATATTACAACAGCAATTGACTATCCAAACGGTACTCCACATATGGGTCATGCTTATGAAAAGATTGTTACTGATTTTTATGCAAGATGGTATAAACAAACCGGACATGATGTCTATTTCCTGACAGGAACAGATGAAAACGGGCAGAAGTTAATTCAAGCAAGTGAAGAGGCTGGTCAGGAGACGTTGCCATTTGTTGATGAACAAGTTGAAGTTTTCAAAGATCTTTGTAATCGACTTCAGATTACAAATAATGATTTTATTAGAACAACAGAGAAAAGACATATGGAATGTTGCCAAGATTTCTGGCAACAACTAGCAAAGAAAGAATATATTTATTTTGATAAATACAGTGGACTCTATTGCTACTCATGTGAAAATTTTTACACAGAAACTCAAGCGCCAGACTCATTGTGCCCACATCATCATAAGCCCTTAGAGAAAAAAGAAGAAGAAGGCTATTTTTTCAAGCTCTCTAATTTTCAGCAATGGATATTGGAGCATATTAAAAATAATAATTTCATTATGTCCTCCAATTCAAAAAAAGAAATTTTATCAAGACTTGAGAAAGAAGAAACAAGAGACCTTGCAATTTCACGTCCCAATACAGGCTGGGGAGTTCCTGTTCCCGGTGATGATAAATTTGTTATGTATACTTGGTTTGATGCACTTATAAATTATTATTCAGCACTTGATACAAAAGAACTTAGAGAAAAATTTTGGCCTGCACAATGTCATGTTATTGGAAAAGATATCATCTGGTTTCACACCGTTATTTGGCCTTGTATTCTTAAAGCTTTAGAAATAGAGCCTCCTAAACATATTTATGTTCACGGTATGGTTTTGGCTGCTGATGGAAAAAAGATGTCTAAAAGTCTTAACAATGGAGTGAACCCATTAGAAATAATGGACAAATACCCTCTTGAAAGTTTTCGATATTATATTTTAAGAGCTATACCAGCTAAAAATGATGGCCCATTTTCAGAAAAAGACCTGATGGAGCGCCATAACTCAGAACTTGGTAATGATTTTGGAAATCTTGTTATGAGAGTTCTTAAATTAAGTATTAAAAAAATAGCTCCTGAACTTAAATGGGAAAATGACAAACATGAGCTTAATTTTAAAACTCTTGCCACTGATTTTGAGAAACATATTTCAGAATTTGATCACCATAGAGCTCTAGATGCTTTATGGGAGAGAATTAGAGAAACAAACCAGTATATTAATCTTACAGAGCCCTGGAAGGTGAAAGAGGATCCTAAAAGACTTCATGAAATTTTATATAATTGTACACATGCTCTTCATGTCTTTGCCTATTATTTAAACCCAGTCATGCCAGAAATTGTTAATAAGCTTATGGGATATTTGGGATCTGAGCTTAAAGAAAATCCGATAAACCTCTTTGAAAAAGGTGATTATAAATTAACAGAGCCGGATATTTTGTTCCAAAAGTTCGAATTATGAAAATATTTTTTTTAATACTTCTTTCTACATTTTCATATTCAAAAGTCTATGGCCCATATGAATCGTTAGGAATGAAATATATTGCAACTGAATTAGTCAATTTGGATGAAGTTGTCTGGAGTTTAGAGTTTCTTAATGAGAATCAAATTATTTATTCTCTTAGAAAAGGTGAACTTGGTGTTTTGAATTTAGCATCAAAGAAAACTCTTAAAATCGCTCATCAACTTACTATTGCTGATAAAGGACAAGGTGGGTTACTTGACCTTGCAGTATCAAAAGACTTTAGCAAAGATAAATTTATTTATTTCACTTATAGCAAAGAAAAATCTGGTCTCTATACAACTATTCTTGCTAGAGGAAAGCTTATTGCAAATGAGTTAAAAGAAATTACTACTCTCTTTGAAGCTAAGCCTTATTTTGATAAAACTCATCATTTTGGTTCAAGGATTATAATAGATGATAACTTTATTTTTATAACTATAGGAGACCGTGGTAATAGAGATAAAGCTCAAAGCCTTAGTACTCATAATGGCAAAATTATAAGACTCAATCTTGATGGCAGTATTCCTAAGTCAAATCCATTTTATAATTCAAAAGGCGCTCTTAAAGAGATTTGGAGTTATGGACATAGAAATCCTCAAGGCCTAGCACTGAACTCTATGGATAAGTCACTCTGGGCCCAAGAACACGGCCCGAGAGGTGGTGATGAGATCAATCTCATTCTTCCAAGCAAAAATTATGGATGGCCTATTATTACTTATGGTAAGGAATACTGGGGACCGAGTATAGGAGAAGGAACATCCAAAAAAGGAATGGAGCAACCAGTTAAATACTATATACCCTCAATTGCCCCTAGTGGATTACTTATCTATAGCGGTAATAAATTCAACAAATGGCAAGGCCATTTTTTTTCTGGGGCTTTAAAACTAAAACATTTAAATAGAGTTTTTATTAAAGATAAAAAAGCGACCCAAGAAGAGAGATTACTGAAAGAGCTTGATAAAAGAATTCGTGATGTTATTCAAGGACCTGATGAGCTTATCTATATTTCTACTGATGAAGGGTCTATTTTTCAGATCTCCCCAGCAAATTAGCCGCCTTGAATAATAATTTCTACAAATGATTGAAGAAGCTTCTTGTCATATTTACCTACATCAAGCTTCATTAGCTCAATTGCCTCAATAGCACTGATTGCTTCATGTTCACCCCTTTTTGATATCAAAGAGACAAAATGATCTGCAATACAAACAATTTTAGCAGGGTAAAAAATTTCTGCCCCTCTCATTGAGTTAGGAAAACCACCACCATTGGGTTGCTCATGATGTTGTAAAACAATTGAGAGAACCTCTCCCTTGATACAACGGTAACGCTCCAAGGCCCTTTTGCCGAGCTCTGGGTGAGTTTTAATTTCTTTAAACTCCTCAGCACTCATATCTAAAACTTCATAAGGATCAATGGGTAGTTGTGTAAGTCCAATATCGTGAAGAAAAGCTCCAAGACCAATATTGTTTAAACTTTGCTCAGACTCAATATCAACTTTTCTTGCAAGTAGAATTGCAAATACACTTACAAGTACTGAGTGCTTAAGAACATGAGGTTTTTGGGTTAGTTTGGATATAATATTAACAATGGCCTTAGGATCTGATTCAAGTACTTTTACACAACCTGACACCGCAGCTGCTGCGTGATTGATCGAGTTCTCGTTAAGATTATGCTCAACCATAATTTCAAAAGCAGATGACTTTATAACGTCTCCAACAATTCTCTTACAATCATTAACTGATAATTGTTTTGTTTGACCAACGTTTTCAAAACCAATTTGTGCAACAAGGACTTTATATTTAGCATAATCATCTCTTGTTACAGAGAAATGACTTACTCCTTTAGATTTATAGGTATCAACTCTATCAAAATCCAATAAGTCTGTTTCATTAAAAAGCTTTGTGTACTTTCCTTCTTTACGCTGAACAAAAATATCAAAAGGAAGTTCACCAGTGAATTTTTTGAGAATTTCAATTTTAATCTGAACATAATCTGAATTCAATTTAGGGGCTCCCAAAAAATCCTCCGTGAAACAATCTCTAACCTCTTCGGATTAATGAAACTAATTCCTTAAAGTAATTGAAAAAAAAGGCGTCTTTACTCTACTAAAAAAAACGGTTAATTTTCAAAAAAACTTCTTTTGTTTGTTTTATAATTTTTGCGCGCCAATCTTTGTCTGAGGGATAGAACATTTCAGAAAATGATTGATTTGCCTTTAGTTTTGTATCTGAGCTCTTATAATTAAAGAAATTTCCTTGATTTTCAACTCTCATTCTATAAAGAGAGTCTAGTGATCCAAAAGTTGTTTGGCTATCAAGGGTGCCATACTCAAAGGTAAAGGATAATAATATTTTATCAGGTGGTATTAGACTTTCTATATAATCAGTCAGGCCCCCCTTAACTTTATAGAAGTCTTTTTGTTTAGAAAAAGTTAGCTCTTCATTTTTAAAAATTCTCTTTCTTAGCTTTATTGCTATTTCAGGTATGTCTTTTTCTGCCCATAGGTGAAGTTTTCCCTTTTCTCCATAACCTGTGTGTAAATCAATTAAAATGTTTTTTTTATGAGCGGAGATCTTATCTCTTACAATATTATTTAATAGCTCTCGTTGTTGACTTGGACTAGAGCCTCCATAAAACAACCCTTTTTCATTATGATACTGACCACCAACAATAGATTGAGTTAGCTTATCTTTCCCTTTCAAGATAAGAGCTGGTATAAATTTAATTAAAAAATAGAGTTTAGATGCAAAATTATAGGATTTAACCTCTGTGCTTGGATTTAGTAATGAATTAAGCTCTTTATAAGAGTTACTGTCATTTTGATAATTCTCATCTTGAATGAGAAAGTTTCTATTAAGATCAATATTATTTTCATCTACTCTTCTCTTATACTTATGTCCATAGGGATTAAGTGAATGGATAAGTAAAATTGAGTAATTATTATCTTTAAAAATATCAGCATAGTTTTCTACAAATAATTTTTGAACTGCACTGCCAACAAAGGCCTCTATGCCATGGACACCAGAAATCAAAATAATAAGTTTTTCTTTTGATTTATGTTCAAAATAGGCTGTACTGATTTTTAGATCATCGTCAACTTGTGAATGGACTAAAAACTCTTTAGTTTCAAAGAAATGTTCATTTGCGATATGAGTAAATTCTTCTCTGCATTGATTATAAGATTCACAAAAATAACTTGCTTGGGTGCTTAAGCAGAGTAAAAATGAACAATAGCTTAATAACTTCACTTCTAATCCAATATAGTAAATATATTTTCACACTTACTACAACGGACCTGTTGCCCGTCCTCTTCAAGATCGTAGTCTTGTAGGTCATCACCCATTATACTTGTGACGTTAAAAACAGCACTGCAGGAAGGGCATTTTGCAAGAAACTTATCTTCTTTTTTAATAACTTTAGCGATTGGATATTTATTATCTTCAGATGAACTCTTTGTAGGTGGTGCGATCATTTGCTCATTTGAGTTTTGCCCTGGAACAGGAGGCACTGGAGCATTTGTATTATTATTTTTAGTATCAGAGGTAAAAGAGAAATCTCCAAAAGCATCTTTTTTTGATGAACTAGAACTTGTAAATGAGACTCCATTACCCCCGCTCATAGCAGCAAGTATATTTCCAACAGCTCCTACAGGTACATAGTTTCCAATTGGTTTTATAATAACCCCTGTGCCATGTGCGGTAACTTCAGCTGCTCCCTGTACTCCAATATTAAAATCAAATCTAAAATCAATAACAGCATTTGCCCCTAGCCTAGCTGCCATTTGTAACATTCTATCTAGAGCATTTTGTCTGGATTCATCACTTAGTTCAGTATAAGAAGTTAACTCTCCTCCGGTAATATTCTTACAACCCATGAAACAGTCTTGAACTGAATCTCTTGCCCTCATTGATATTCCCCACACCATTCCCTTATAGCTCATAATCTCATAGCCATCAAAGCCATCACCGGCAGTGGTTAAGATTTGACCAGAGATCTCTTCTCTTGTTCCAACTAATAAATCCTTTTTATTAAGCATAGTCTTTAGCCCCTTTAGGTTTTTTATTGATTAAGACTTTTTTATAATATTCTTGTTCAAAATCTTTATGAGCATTGGCCCATAACTTATAGCCTGAACATACTTTCCCTTTGCCATACTCATGACAGGAAAAGCATTCATTTAATTTTCTTTTTTTTCTAGATTTATAATTAATAATTAAAAATAACAAAAGGATAAAGCCACTTAAAATGCTAAATGGTTCTAAAGCAATTAGATAATAAAGAATTAATGAAATCTCTAGTCCAAGAAATGATCTATGAAAATCCTGATAAAATCTTTTAAGCTTCGGATAAACTAACTCGTTACCAAATACGATTACGATTACTAAGGGTAGAAGCATCGTTTCGTGCCAAGGAAATTTAAAAGTCACTAGCCCTATTATTCCTATGGAAAAGCTCCCCCATAAAAAAAAGCAACTTCTACAAATATTTAGTTTTTTTAATTTTATAATTTTTTGAGAATACTCATGACAAAGAGGTTTATGGGCCCAATAAAATGGCCAGAAATGTTTTAGGTGAAGCCATCTATAATAAAAGCTTATCATTTGATAAGCTCCGCTAGAGCTCCACAGCTTGAACATCTTACAACATCAGATTGTTCAACTGTTATCACTTCACTACATTTAGAACACCGATATGTATTTCTTGTTTTTTTGGCATACATAAAAAAAAGCATTACACCAAGTATTGGAGCAGTTATGTATACTATCCACAAAATGAATCGATACTCTTCAATTAAATCCAGCATTATTCTATTTTAAAAGAGATAGGGATTTTATACTATAGGAATATGTTTAACCTAAAAATCTCCCCACGTTTTGCTGATACGGATGCACTTGGACATATTAATAACGCTGCTCTTATTACCTGGCTTGAAGAGGCCAGACGTCCAATTTTTAAGATTTTTATACCCGACCTAGACCCTAAAAAATGGAAACTAATACTTGCCCATTTCAGAGTAGATTTTAAGGCCCAGACCTATTATCAAAAAGATGCTGAGATCAAAACAACAATCTCAAAAATTGGAAATTCTTCATTTGAGCTTTCTCAGGAAGTTTGGCAAGGTGAAACTCTTTGCGCTACGGCCTTAGTTATAATGGTTCATTTTGATTATACAAAAAATAAGTCGGCTTCTATACCAAAACAGATAAAAGAAAAACTAGAGACTCACCAAAATTAAAGAGTCTGAAAAAAATCATTTCCTTTATCATCAACAACAATAAAAGCTGGAAAGTCTTTCACTGTAATTTCCCAAATAGCTTCCATTCCAAGCTCTTCGTACTCAAGAACTTTAACTTCAGTAATACAATCACGACCAAGTTGTGCCGCAGGCCCACCTATTGAGCCTAAATAAAAACCACCGTATTTTTTGCAAGCATCTGTTACTTCTTGAGATCTATTGCCTTTTGCTAACATTACCATTGAGCCACCATGTGACTGAAAAAGATCCACATACGAATCCATTCTCTGAGCAGTTGTTGGGCCAAATGAGCCTGAGGCATGGCCTTGTGGAGTTTTAGCTGGTCCAGCGTAATAAACAATATGATCCTTAAAATATTGAGGAAGGTCTTCACCTGCATCAATACGTTCTTTGAGTTTTGCATGTGCACTATCTCTTGCCACTACAATTTTCCCTGTAAGCATAACTCTTGTTTTAATAGGGTATTGAGAAAGTGTTTTAAGAATTTTATCCATGCCTTGATTTAAATCAACACTTATAATTTCAGTAGAAGCACTTGCTTTAGAATCAACTGGTAAAAACTTTGCTGGGTTAGTCTCAAGTTGTTCTAAAAAAATTCCATCTTTTGTTATCTTAGCTTTAATATTTCTATCGGCCGAGCAACTTACTCCAATACCAACAGGACAACTTGCACCATGCCTTGGAAGACGAATGACTCTTACATCATGAGCGAAGTACTTTCCGCCAAACTGTGCTCCAATACCAGTAGTACTTGCTACTTTAAAAACAAGGTCTTCAAGCTCTTTATCTCTAAAAGCTCTTCCATATTCATTACCTGTTGTAGGAAGCTCATCATAGTATTTAGTTGATGCTAACTTCACTGTTTTAACATTCGTTTCTGCAGATGTTCCACCAATAACAATTGCTAAATGATAAGGCGGACAAGCAGCTGTTCCAAGCTTTACTAATTCTTCCTCAAAAAACCTGGTAAGAGATTTTTCATTTAAAAGGGCCTTCGTTTTTTGAAACAAATATGTTTTATTGGCCGATCCTCCACCTTTGGCCACAAAAAGCATATGATACTCATTGCCTTTAGTTGCAAGAATATCAATTTGTGCTGGAAGATTTGTTCCTGTATTTTTTTCAGTGTACATATCAAGTGGTGCAACCTGAGAGTATCTAAAATTATTTTTTTGATAAGAATCAAAAATTCCATGACTTATAAGCTCCTCATCTGAACCCTCAACCCATACATTCTCACCTTTTTTCCCCATAACAATGGCAGTACCCGTATCTTGGCATCCTGGAAAAATTTCTTCAGCAGCTATTATGGCGTTTTCAAGTAAAGTTGTGGCCACATAACGATCATTATCAGATGCTTCGTTATCTTTAAGTATATTTGAAAGAGATTCAAGATGTGAGCTTCGCAGAAGATGCATAACATCTTTAAAGGCAACGTCTGTGACAAGCCTTAAGGCCTTCCCATCAACACGTAAAATTTCTCGACCTCCATGATTTTCAATCTTCACATGGTCTTTACTTAAAAGTTTGTACTTTGTGTCATCTCTTTCAATAGTAAATAGTGGTTCATAATGAAACTCGGTCATAATTTCTCCTTAGACTAGTTTCATTTTGACCCCAAAATCCTCTTTTTGCCACCGAAATACCTTTATTTTTTGGCACGGCCTTTGCTTCTATTTATATATCTCATACAGGAAGTTAGAGAATCGGGAATAAATAATAAACCGCTTGGAAAGGAGCAGTAATGAAAATGTTTGCAGTACTTAGTTTATCGGTTTTAACTTCACTAGCTTGGGCCGGACCACAAAGAGTCACTCTTGATGAGCTTGCTCAAAGACTTCAGAGGGTAAGCCTTAATCTTGAAAAAGATATTCAGGACTATCAATATAGTTATAACAAACAATTGGCCAAATCAGCTATGGCCAAAAAACTAGAACGTATAGAAAATATTACTCAAAGGATTAAAGCTAAAGTTGGTATACAAGATATATATAACCCCACTCCACTTCCTGTTCCTCTCCCATTACCTAATCCAAATCCGAATCCTTACCCATATCCAGGACCACAACCCTCAAGAGCCTACTCAGCAGAATGTCATATTGATGATGATTCATCTCTTACTTGGGGTGAGAATATTGTAGGAATTCTTCAAGGAGACTCTATTGACCAAATTATTTCAGAATGTAAGCAAATTTCTAAAAATTCTTACGGCACATGGGCCACATCTGGAATTCTAAACTTAAGCTTTAATGGCCATATCGATGAGAGTATGAGCACAGCAGTATGCCATATTGATGATGATTCCTCTTTAACACTTAATGAAACAGTAATTGGTCAACTTGTTGGATCAAATGCAGTTGAGCTTCAAAATATTTGTAAAAAAATTGCTACAAATATTTATGGAACATGGGCCACTGCTGGTATTGTTAACTTAAATATCAATAAGCAAAAACAATACGGTCAGATGAGTGCAACTTGTCATATCGATGATGATTCATCACTTACATATAATGAATATGTAGTAGGTACAATTATTGGCCCAGATACATTTAGTCTAAGTAATCAATGCCGTGACCTTGCTAAAAAGATTTTTGGAACTTGGGCAACATCAGGTATTCAAGATATTAGCTACTCACGTGATACTTTTTCAGCTGGTGGATATTACAACTAAATAAAAGGTGATCTATCAAATACCAAGACCTCGCATTTGCGAGGTCTTTTTATATGGGGCTGACACCAAAGATTAAAAAAGCTAGTATTGCTTAATGAAAAGTTTTATTTTTGGAGAAACTGAATCGAATCTTCCTATTCAAGGTTTTGATTTTGGTAATTCTGGTCCCCATATTCTTATTCTAGGCGGGGTTCACGGCGATGAGCTTGAAGGCGTAGCGCTGGCTAAATACCTTTGGGCAGATTTTTTCAAAAGTTTTCCTTATAAAATAAAATTAACACTAGTTCCTGAGTTTAATTTAGACGGAGTCCTTGCAGGCACTCGCCATAATTTAAATGGAGTGGATCTTAATCGAAATCTTCCTACTAAAGACTGGGATCCCAAAGCATTTACTCCTAGATATTTTCCTGGAAAACTTGCTGGGTCAGAGTCTGAAAATAAAGCACTTATTAAATTTATTGCAGAAAATAAATTAAATTTTATTATAAGCCTCCACTCTTTTTCTAGATTTCTTATGAATATAAATGGAGACTGTAGAAAAGAAGCCGAGATAATGGAAGCTATCACAGCTTATCCAATAGATGAAAGTATGGGCTACCCTACTCCTGGTTGTTTAGGGACTTATACTGGCCTTGAAAGAAATATTCCCACAATTACATACGAACTTAAACGTGGACAGGACTTAAAGTCACTTCTTCCAATTCATGCTCGGGCCATTAAAGAGGCCATTAAGTTTATTAGTCATACGAGGTAAATATGAAAGATCTTATTAGTAGTGCATTTAAAGGTGAACGAGATCATAACGATCCAGAAGTTGTTAAAGCAGTGGAGCAAACAATCAATGATCTTGATCTTGGAAATATTAGAGTTTGTGAAAAAAAAGATACTGAATGGAAAACGAACGCTTGGGTCAAAGAAGCTATATTGCTTTATTTTAGAATTGCAAAAATGGATCTTATAACAACAGGTGATATAAATTATTTTGATAAAGTACCATTAAAAAAATGGAATAAAAATTCTGGTGTTAGAGTTGTTCCTCATGCTCTTGCAAGAAGAGGATCTTATATAGAAGACGGTGCGATTTTAATGCCAAGTTATATAAATATCGGCGCCTATGTATCTAGTGGAACAATGGTGGATACTTGGGCAACAGTGGGCTCTTGCGCACAAATTGGCAGGAATGTGCACCTCTCAGGTGGTGTCGGAATTGGTGGAGTACTTGAACCAGTACAGGCCACTCCTGTCATTATTGAAGACCATGCATTTATTGGCTCACGTTGCATTGTAGTAGAAGGTGCAGTTATTGAGGAAGGCGCAGTCCTTGGCGCAGGAGTCACAGTGACCGCAAGCTCAAGAGTAATAGATGTAACTGGAGCAAAAGAAGTTGTGCATAGAGGAAGAGTTCCCAAAAATGCAGTTGTTATTTCAGGCTCTAGTCCTAAGCAGTTTCCATCAGGCACCTATAATATTCAAAGTGCATTAATTATTGGCTATCGTAATGAAGGCACTGATAAAAAAACATCTCTTACTTCTGCGCTAAGAGACTTTAACGTATCAGCTTAATTACCAATAAAAAGAAAGCTGCGCCTGAATATAATCATCATCTTTAAAAGTATAAAATAAATTATTTTGATCAGGGGCCAATATGAAATTGGCCTCAAACTCTGTCTTAAAATATTCATTAAGACGAGTACTGGCTTCTATGCGCAAACTACTTAAAGTTGCTTCTTTATTTTCAACAAAAATGCCCGCTAAAATTTGAGTAGAGTCTGCATCATTAAAAACAAACCTGGTTGCAATAAAACTGTGATTATAAATTCCAGTTGTTGTTCCTGATTGCCCTCTGTTGTCATATAAGAGCTCAAAAAGCACTCCAATATCACCACCAGCGCCAATATTAGAAACTGTGTATTCAAGACCACCTACAGCAGATGTATAAGAATTTGAACTTGTATTCTCTTTTAAAAGGCCTTCAAATTTAAAAATCCAACTTTCATAAATATACTGCAAAGTTAAACCAGTTTGTTCAGCCTGAATATAAAAAGGAATAAGACCTGAGAAATCATCTTTAACTTGAAAGAGAGGTTCTCTATCGGTCCCTTTAAAATAATTTATTCCCCAATCAAATGATTCGTAATAATGAGTCCATTGAAATGCAAAATCAATATGAGCTTCTTTATCTTTATTCTCAAAAGCTGCTGCATCAGTATCAACACTAAGAGATGTTCTAAAACGTCCTTTTTTTCCAGGAAATGTCCTTTCTCTAAAATAAGGTAGTACGAATAAAGAAAAATTTCCATAATCAGGTGAAATATATGATGGATTTATCATTGGTTGCCCCAATTTATCTTCGCCATCAATATTTGAAACCAAGTCTGTTTGATTAATTACATCAACCAAATGATATGACTCTGCGACTCCCCAAAAAACTTTACTTACTCCGGCCCTAAGTTCCCAATTACCCCAGGCTGCAACAAATGAGAGTTCTCTGATATCTAAACTATTTTTCTCATCATCAGGAGTTGATACTCTAGCATAAGGAACAAAGCTAAATACCTTTCTATCATTATCCCATGAATAAGATGCCTCTGGTCTTAGGGTTAAGGTGCCTTCAAACAAATCTTTATTCTCTGAAAATTGTCCTTTCTCTGGAAAATATCTTCCTTCAATGCTTAGCTCCCCAGCATATTTACTGACAGCAAATAAATTAAAACTTAAAAAAAGAAATATTAAATATTTCAAACTCACCTTAGTCTCTTAAGAGCATTTTTATTAAAATCATTTGAAGAAATATTTTGGTTAAACTTATAGGACTTCCAAATAAGCTTCGTTTTTTTGCCCGTTTGGTGATTCACCATCAAGCTCTGACGAGGTCTCCATTTGCTATTTGGATATTTTTTATAACCATCAGACGAAAGAGATTTAAGCTTAGACCCGTAACGATCATAAAACTA
>CAYGJN010000083.1:0-12800 GCA_964350135.1 uncultured Bacteriovoracaceae bacterium
AATCGATACAGCTTTGAGCTTTATAGAAAACCAATTTCTCCAACCTTATTAGCAAAAAAAAGAGGCATAAAACTTTGGAGTGATCTTAAAGAAAACGGACTTTTTGTTAAAAGAACTATATTTTTGCTTGATTATGTGGGCAGAGTTGAAACAAGTTATCTGACCTCGCTTAGAAGGCTTTTAGTTGCAGAAAATAAAATACCTAAGAAGGTCAAAAAATTAGATAGTCGATTCTTTGAAAAGGCTTTTGATAAGTATGCTCTTTCTCTTGATAAGAGTATTTACTAAAGCTAGTCTGAAGTAATGAATAAAGTAAATCTCATTTTAGGTTCTCAAAGTCCAAGACGAAAACAGCTTCTCGGGTGGCTTGGTGTTGCATTTGAAATTATCACAGCTGATTTAGAAGAGATTAGTGCTCAAAAAGATCCTGTTCTTTTTGCTAAAGATATTGCTTCTCAAAAGGCCCTAGCAGTCAGAGAAAAACTTGGAAACCAAAAAAACTCTTTGATACTAACAAGTGATACTATTGTTGTTTATAAGAATAGCATCATTGGTAAACCTAAAAACCGGGAAGATGCTAAATCTATCTTATTAAATATGCGCGATGACACCCATGAAGTTATAACGGCAGTTCACTTTAATTATTTCGATGGAAAAATAAGAGAGAGGTGTTTTCATGGTAAATCCTGTGTCACATTTGATAATTTTTCCCTTAGCTCATTAGATATATACCTCAATTCAAAAGATTATATGGATAAAGCAGGTGCATATGGATTACAAGGCCCAGCAATGGCATTGGTCAAAAAAGTTGAAGGTTCATATTCAAATATAATAGGTTTGCCTTTGAATCAATTAGAGGCAGAGCTTATTAGCTTTTTAGAATTATCCAAAGAGAATTGGAGAGATTCATTTTGAAGGATTGAACTCTAAAGAAAGCTTGAGTATATATAAGTATGAAATATTTTTTAATAAGCATTTTTACAATGATCTCTCTGGTAGCTCAGGAAGAGACTCCGAATGAGCAAGATCTTGCCATAAAAACAAAGATTTCTGAATTTAGTAAAACTTCTTTAGAGAAGTTTCCTAAAGAGCTTGAGTCATTAAGCTCCGAGGTTGATCGATATATCGGCTATAAAAAGAAGATTTGCGCAGGAGAGTTTTCTACATTAATACTTGATCAAAAATCCGATCAAGAAGTTACAAAAAAGCTGGCTCCGCAGGAAAAAGAGATTTGTTTTCGCAATCTAGTGACTATTCAAAAAGAATACTTAGGCGTTGTTTTTAAAAAACGTAAACAATTCTTGGAAGCCTCACATAAAAAAAGAATTGCAGAACTAGAGCTTATTCATGAGCAAGCTCTTAATAATTTAAATCGTCCTGTAAAAAAAAGAAACAAACAACGCTAACTTATTTATTTGAGATTGCTGGTCTTAAGCTCTGAGCCTTCAAGCCTCTTAGTTTACCTAAAGACCTAAGTGGTCTTAAGCTTGTTGGTTTCTGGAAATACTTTCCAATCCTAATTTTAGGTGTTCCAACAACCATAGGTTGAGTTGTAGATTCTTTTGCTTCAAGAATTTGCGTTTGTTCAGATTTGATTATGTCTTTCATATTTGCTCCTAAGTTAAATTTGTGACATTTGGGTGACTCGCCACACTTAGAGCAAACTTTATTGCTTAAGAAGGGGAGTCTAGATTTTCTTTTCTTTTTTAATAAGCGCTCCTAGGGTTGCATATTAAGTGAATATAAGCTTTTTCATCGACAATATCGGCGAAATGCTTAAAATCTATAAGAACAGGATAACATAAGTGTTGACTTCTGCACAGCGTCTAGCTGGGTAAGGGTCTCTTTGAGAGGAATTTTGAATAGTACGAAAAGACTTAACGTAATTTCAATTAGTTATATGCTAATTATAGGGCTATTTTTTACAGGCTGTGGGACCGTGGAAAAGGTCGCCTTAAGCACTACTGCAGAAATAGTTGCCGATGCGTCCTATGAAATGGAAACGGAATCTAGTTGGAACCATTTTTCGACGGCCACTGTACCTAATCTTAAATTTGTAGACGGTCTTTTGTATCTAGATGATACGAATCCAAAACTTCTTTTCACAATCTTAAAAGGTAATACAGGTTATGGTTTTGGTGTAGGAGAGAGTTTTATTCTCCGTGCAAAGCTTGCAGGAGGGGACCCATCTGATCATATTTTTAGAACGCTTGTTTTTTATTCTCGTGCCATTAGAGCAGGGCTTAAAATATTAGAGCTTCAAGGAATTAAGTTTGAAAATCTTAACCAAGCATCAAGAGATGGAAATCTATCCGAGCTCTTAGATGAAAAGATGAGCTCGGATACTGATCTTGAAGTGATTTTTTATCTAGCTCAGGCCTTGGGAGCTTCTATTAATCTACAAAAAACTTCTCCTCTTATGATTTCTCAGCTTCCTCTGGCAAAATCTTTATTTGACTGGGTCTGTAGTAAAAAGCCCGACATCAATTACGGGGGATGTGATCTTTTTTATGGAAGCTATGAGGCAGGAAGGCCGGCAATGTTGGGTGGAAATATCTCTAAAGGCAAAATGCATTTTCAAACAGCAATTGCTAAGTATCCAGAAAATTTTCTGGCAAGGGTTCTTTATATTACCCAGTACTTAATGGTTGTTTTAGATGAAGAAGGCTACAAAGAACAAAAAGAATTTCTTATCAAAGCTTTTAAGACCATGGACAAAAAACAAATTTGGTCACCAGAAAATCCAACTTTACCAAAGTCACGAGTAGATCTTTTTAATGGAATTGCGCAGAGATATTTTCAAATTATTCTAAGATACGAAAAAGATATTTTTTAAGGGATATATATGTATAAATTCTTACTTTCTCTAGTATTTATTATTAGTGCATCTGCAAAGACTTATAAGATTTCAACACTGGCCCCAGAAGGAACCACCTGGGCAAAAAACTTACAGTTAGTTGCTCAAGATGTTAAAAAAGCCACCAACGGGGAAGTTAAATTTAAATTCTTTTTTGGAGGGACTCAAGGAGATGAGCCTGATGTTTTAAGAAAAATTAGAATTGGTCAGTTGCATGGAGCTATTTTTACTGGTCGAGCTTTGGGGGATATTTACTCTGATATAAGAATGCTTGAGGTTCCATTTAATTTCAAAAAAGGAAGAAGTCAGTTTCAAAAAGCATTAAAAGGTCTGGATCAATACTTAACAACAGGTATGAAGAGCAACGGTTTTAAGAATCTTGGTTTTTTTGAAATTGGAAATATTTATTTGGTTTCATTAGTTAAGGTAACAAGTTTAAACGACCTAAAAGGTGTAAAGATCTGGGCATGGGATGGAGATAAAGTTGCTGAGTCCCTGGTTAAACAACTTAACCTTGTTGCAGTTCCTCTAGCGCTTCCTGATGTTTTATCTTCACTTCAAAGTGGAGTTCTACAAGCAGCTTATAATTCACCAATGGGTATTATTGCTTTGCAATGGAGTACTAAAATTCAGTATTTACTAGATTTTCCCATTGCTTATGCTGTTGGTTCGTTTGTTTTATCAAATAAAGCTTGGGACTCAATTCCACAAAAGTATCATAAGGAGATTAGTTCCATTACCTCAAAATATTTAAAGATTAATAGTGATGAAACTATTGCTGAAAACAAAGAATCATTGGAAGCATTAAAAACTCTTGGTGTGAAGTTTATTCACTTTCCTGAAAGTGAGCTTTCGGTAAGTGGTCCTATAAATCAAAAACTTATTATTGATTTAAAAGCTAATAAAGTAATTAGTGATAAAGTTATAGGACTTTTCAAAAAGGCTTTGGCTAAGTGAGTTTATTTCAAAAGTTCGATGATATCTTAGAAAAAGGATCTTACTTCTTTTTAATTGTCTGTGTTGTTGGGCTTCTCTTCTTTAGCTTTCTAAGTATATTTTTAAGATGGTTTAATGAATCTCTTTATAGGATTGATCCACTTGTGAGACATCTGGTTTTTATCTCAGCTTTTCTTGGAGGTTCTTTGGCCACGAGAAAGAAAACTCATATAGGAATTGATATTATTTCAAAATATCTTGAGCAAAATAAAAAGACCCATTTAAAAGATCTTTTTAGTATGGTGATCTCTCTTATTTCTATTGGGACACTTTTTTGGTTAATATTGACCGCCAGTGATTTAATTAAAACAGAAATTGAGTTTGGTAAATCTGTTTTTTTAGGCATTCATTCTTCGGTTCTTCTTATGATTATGCCAATTGGATTCGGCCTTATTCTTTTACGATTTATATTTCAATTTATCCAAAGCGCTAAAGGAGTTCTCAATAGAAGCTCTTAGTTATTTGGCCATATTCTTTTTTGTTATTATTGGAACACCAATATTTATAATAATGGGCCTTTTAGGGCTTGTAGCTTTTTATTTTGCAGATACCCCAACAGCAGCGGTTATTATTGAAATCTATAGAGTTGCTGCAGCTCCTACTCTTGTGACCATTCCTCTTTTTACTCTTGCGGGCTATGTTATGGCAGAGTCGGGTTCTCCTAAAAGGCTTTTGAATTTTGCGGATGCTAGCTTAGGTTGGTTGCCAGGCGGAGTTGCTATAGTCTCACTTGTCATTTGTGCTTTTTTCACGGCCTTTACTGGAGCAAGTGGTGTTACAATTATTGCTCTAGGTGGATTATTATTTCCTATTTTAACTAAAGAAAATTACAGTGAAAAATTCTCTTTAGGTCTTATTACCACATCTGGCTCTCTCGGTTTATTATTTCCTCCGAGCTTACCTATTATTCTTTATGGGCTTGTGGCCAAGGTTGATATTGATAAATTATTTAAAGCAGGATTAGTTCCTGGCGTTTTATTAATTGCAATTTTAGCAGCATGGTCTATTTATAACGGTAGCTCTCAAGGAGCACGCAAAAAATTTAAATTCTCTGAATTTCAAAAAGCTTTTAAAGGTGCCTTTTTTGAAATTCTTCTTCCTATAGGTGTTCTGGTTGGCATTTATGGTGGATATACAACGGCAAGTGAAGCTGCAACCCTAACAGCTGTGTATGTTATTGTGATGGAGTGTTTTATCTACAAAGAGTTAAGTCTATTTAAAGATCTTCCTAAAATTATAGGAGAGAGCATGTCCTTAGTTGGGGCTATTCTTTTAATTCTTTGCTGTGCTCTTGGAATGACAAGTTATCTGGTAGACGAAGAAGTCCCGATGCTTATTCTAGATAAAATGAGGCTATTTATTGATAATAAGTATGTTTTCTTAGCATGCTTAAATATATTTCTTCTTATAGTTGGCTGCTTAATGGACATATTTAGTGCAATAATAGTTGTTGTTCCATTAATTATTCCAATTGCCCAAGAGTTTGGTGTTGATCCTATTCATCTGGGAATTATTTTTCTCGCAAACTTAGAAATAGGCTATATTACGCCTCCTGTTGGAATAAACCTTTTTATCAGTAGTTTTAGATTTAAAAAGCCTATTACAGAGCTTTATTCAGCATCATTTCCCTATTTAGTACTACTTCTTTTTGCATTGATGCTTATTACCTACATTCCAAGTTTGAGTCTCTTTTGGTTTAATTAAGTAATGAGACTAGTTTTCATTTTATTTCTTTCAATAATCTTTTTAGAGAGAGCTTACACAAGTTCGAAAATTTTATGGGAAAAAGCTGCGCTTGGTGAGTCGTTTAGACAACAGTATAATGGACCTCTTTTTCCTGAAGATCATACCAATCTTAGAATCTTGAGACATTTTAGCAAAGACGATCGCTATGCTGATGATTATTTTTTTCATAATCAAGGAAACCTAGTTGAGATGAGAGATTTCTTGTCACAAGATCTAACTTCATCTACTAAATGTAGTGATTCCTCTTTGTCTGAGAAAATAGTGTTTATTCAATATTTATTTCGGCTTGTTTCAATTAATTATCTTTTTGAAACTCTGAATATTTTAAACTCTAAAGCTTATGAATTGACAGGTGATAGAAGTATTTGTCAGAAGAATTGGCCAAGTTTTTTTAGTAATTGCAAAGCTAGATCTCAAGATATGAAGCTTTATCTATCCAGGCTACAAAGCTTCTTAAAGATTAACCCTATTGGACAAAACTATACTTTTAAAAATGATAAAGAACAAAAAGAGTTACTAGAAAACTTAAATCAAATGATAATGGATCCAAGAAAAAAGACGATAGCGTTAATTTCTTTACGTGATTATTGTCGGGGTAATAATTGCTCAGGCATTGATAAATCTATTATCCAAAAATCTTTCTCTCAGACATGTAATGACTATACTCAACAGTTAGCATCGCTATGCTCTGAAACAGACAACGTTTATGGAATTTCTGATACTGATATTATTACTGATGTACTTAAAAATTCAAGTTTACTTAAAGTGATAGACGAGCCTGGAGGGCAATGTCTTGAGCGCTTTGTAACAATGTTTAAAATCAAAGAAAATTACTCTAAAAGCTTCACCTCTTTTTTAGATGCTTCTTATAATACGCTGTCAACAGATCCCGATTTGAATTACCCACAAGGTCGCATCTTTGTCCCAGGAGCGTTCAAAGAATTCGATAAATTGGGACTAAAGAATTTTCTTTTCTCACCAATTATTGAAAAAAGAAAAGTTATTGCGGATAAAAAAGTAGAGGTTGCCAAGCCTGATACTCCTATAAAAAAGATTGAGAGTAATACTACTAAAGCAGATAATAAAAAAACAATTGAAATTGTTCCTGCAAAAAAGAAAAAGGAGACTCCTAGCTCTTTTGAAATTGCCGTGAGTAAGGTTTATGAACAAGGAGAAAAAAATGCAATTATTGATATGAAAAAATATGCAAAGGAATTTAGATTTCCTCGGTCCTCAGTAGAGCTTATTAGAAATTCTTTAACAAGGTTTCAAAACCAAAACATTCTTAAGAATATGAAAATTTTTGATAAATTAGGCTCTCAAAAACAACCAATGAGACTCTCATTTATAAAATTTCTTTATGACGAAAGAAATCACCAGGGGCTTTTTAACCTTGTTTTTATTCTTGGTGAACAGTTCTATGTTTTAAATGATATAGAAAAGAAAAAAGAGCCTGTATTAGTGGAAATTAAAAATAATTTAACAACTAAAAATAAATGGCAGCTTAAGATAATCTCAGAAAACCTTTTTTAAGCAGAAAACCCCAGCTTGCTGGGGCCACATGAGCAGGGAACTTCAACTTCAACTTGTTAACCAACTTTAACTTTTATCAGTCTTACTTCGAACAGGTATTTTCACAGGCTGTGGTTTTTCACCTATATTAATGAGAAATTTATCAATCAGCTCAATTAAGTTTTGGATAAATTGATTCATAGTTAATCCTTGCGAGTGGCCTAAGCCTTTATTTATGGGCTATTCGGCTGTTTCGCATCTTGTTATTAGTGTAGCAGCTTATATAATATGGATCAAATTACTGAGAAAGAGCGATGCAATTCTGGTTAGTTAGAGCATCTAAATGGCCAGAATTTATAGAACTTTAGAAAAGCTTGAAATATCTGCCTACTATTTTGGTCTTCTAACTGCATGATATTATGAAGTTGTTATGGATGTATTCTCAGTACACAACACACCAATTCAAACCTCCTCTGTGCGCAAACGCATAGCTAAAACCTCTGAGGATAGGCCTGATGAAAATACCCTTAAAAAGCGCAAGCCTAGACCTAATGATTCAGTTATTCGAGAGAAGTTCAAACAATTTAAGGCCGATAAAATTGCTAAAATGCAGGAAGCTATAGCAGCTAAAGAAAAGCCAGCATTTGCTATGCCAGAAATAGATGAAGCTAAAAAGCCCAAACAACAAGAAAAGCTAGATAAAAAGCCTGAGAAGGAACTTGATAAAGAGCCTGTTGGCCAGATAGGTCTAAATGATCCAAATAATACTGATACTGCAGAAAAACTTCGAGACCTTATAAGCTCAGGAGGATTTAATTTTTCTGATAAAGAGAAGTCAGTTCTTTCCAAGATCTTAAACAAATAGTTCTCTAATGCTCTCCTGTATGGTACTTGCCCATAATGAGCAATTCAAAAAAATCGACCCATAATATAATTTCAAATCTTATCAACGAGGCCAAGGCCTATGATAGTATTGAAAGCCTTGAGAAATTAGCTCAAGGTGGATCGCTTAAGTCTATACCCTTACAGCCTTTATATCTTTGCCTTAGGTCTACTGAATACGAAGTTGTTGCACAGTATATGGCAAAACTTAGTGGCGAACAAAGAGAAGCTCTTCTCGATATTGATCTCTGGGTTAAAGATGATTTAGATGTTGATGAGTTTGAGAAATGGCTTATTATTTATGATCTCACTGGTGATTATGACATGATTGTAGAGTTTGTAGAGAGTAATAGTTTTTTACTTTATCTAAAAGCTCGTTTTTCAATTCATACATTTGATACTGATGATCCCAGTTATCCTGATAATGATAATTATTTTTTAACAGAAGATAATTTGCTCTTGTTTGAATATGATGAAAGTTTTCAATATGTTTATGAGCTTAAAAGATTAATATCTATTTATTATTCTATTAGAGGTGTTGAGAACTCTTATGCAAACCTTTTTAAAGTTGTCTCAACTTCATTTTTTCAATTCCAAGAAGAAGAGTACCGGTTTAAAAAATCTCGTTTATTGGATTATGGGTTACTTGATTATTTTGAATCTTTAGAAAAAACACATCCCTGGATTTCATTAGCTCAAGTTGAAAAATTCATCAGAGAAAAAAATATTGTTACAGGAAGTATTGATGAGTTCTCTCGGTCACAGGCGCTTCATGAAAAATCATTGATGGCATTTCATAAGGATATAACTTCTATTACAGAGCAGGTTTCCAAAATACAGGATAGTAAACGCAGTGATTTTGTACAGTTTACCTTTTTGAAATTGATTAATGCTGGTCTAAGCATTAGCGATGCTTTGAAGAAAGGTCCTTTACAGATGTCTCAGGTTAGCCAAGAAATTCGCTATCATTTATTATTAGGCATTGATTATATACTTAAGAGTGGATACTCAAAGAAAATGTCAATTTTTGAAAAATTTGATTTTATCGATGTACACAGAATAGGAAAATCACTTGTTCATATTCAAAAACAGAAAGTGAAGAAATTATTAACCAAGTATGGGTTTGAAAGACAGAATGACGAATCATTTCTTGGGGTTTATTTCCAAGAGATGATTGAGGGCTTATTTTCCACACCAACTAAAGTTAGTGAGCAATGGAGGGAAAAATCAATATCTGTCTTAACAGCACAGAGCTATTCAGCTTTGGAAAATAAGATTCAGTTCTTTGAAGAAATCCTGCCATTTATTTCTCAGTTTAATATTACCTATAAAGAGATGCGTGATAATGGAGCAATTTTAGATCATTATTTTCTAAACTATGATGTAGCTTCCATTGATTTTGAGGCCATATTAATTTCAAGTTTTATTCATTTTGATTTAGGCCATTTTGATGAAGAGGGAACAGGGAAAATGGGGGTAAAGCTCTCTGATCTAAAGCTTTTTACAAGCAAGTATTTCTCTGATGAGAATGAAGCAAAATTTTTAGAAAGTCAGAAAAAAGTCTTTTTAAAATCGTTTAAAGAATTTCAAGCTCGTTTTGGATTTGTTCAAATGAATGAGTTGGATTCTTATTTTTTTACACTCTTGAACGAACATTTAGCAGGCTATAATTATAAGACATTGACAGAAGATGAGTATGCTCACATCGGTGGACCTATTTTATTGGATATTAAAGGTCATTAGAAGAGTCTATTATATAAACTCGATATTTGTTTAAAGAAGATATTTTCTGGTTCTTGAATTCTTTTTTTTATTTTAGTTTTTAACTCGTCTCTGTAGTGTTCTTGTTTTTTGATAAGAGCATCGAGTTGAGAGTATTCTACTCTCTGATCAAGTTTTCGTTCAAGCAACTCACTAACCTTTTCGAGTCTATCCTTTTCTATTTCCAAGAAATTTAAAAGAGCAAAATTATCATTAAGACGATCTTTTCGACCACCTTTAACTGCTTTATAATTACGAGTTGTTTTGCTTGGAATAAGATCTAAGACCTCTTCGAAGCCTTTTAAACCAGCATTTTTATTCTTTTTCTTTTTCATCTGTAACCTTGGTGATTCTATTCAACGTTTCGTAAAATTTTGCTTCTCTTGTTAAATAAAAAAGCTCTTTATGGTTTTTCTTTTGATTATTAAATGCTCTGAATTTCTCAGCAGGGGAGAAGTTTTTAATTTTTTCAGTTAAAAGCTGCACTTTATAAAGTAGTTCACTTTCCAAAGGATTAAGTGGTTTGTTAGGTACTTTAAAGTAATTGGGAAGTTGGTCTGAATGAGAGAGAATGTGAATATAATCTGAGTTAATTTTAGCCTTTGAAATAAAGTAAATAGGATAAGGAAAATTACAATCAATATTATAAGTCTTTAGATACTTTTCAATATTATGGATGACTAGACTGGTCTCCTTAATACTTTCAGCTATTCTTATAACACATGGTTTGTCGCCTAAAGGAGCATTATCTAAGAGATCAGTAATGGATTCGATGCTTGAATTTGTAACTTCAATGTCAAAATAGCTTGGTATTTGTCCCATAGAGCCTCAAGAGGTGATAAATATATACTAACAGATTTTTTTTTCCATGTCTTTGTGTCAAAATAAGACAAGGATTAGTTATGATTAAGTTTCCAAATATTTTTATTGCTCCAGAGTTTTCAATGCTTCTTATTGAAAACTTGCGAAATACAAATCAATCTAATGAGATTTTAACAAAGTTTATAAATGGAAGAACAAGTTTTCGCCGACTAATCCAGTACAGTTTTCAGGACATTGATAAAAAGGCCCGTATTGATGTGATTATTAAATCATTGGGATGGAAAAATTTTAGAGATCGTCTAGCAAGCGTTTATATTCATTATCTTTTTGATAATAGTTTTCCTAAACAAACTAATCTTGCTTTGGTACAGGACTTACTCGATTTAGAAAACTCTCTTTTGCCTTATATCATTACTCATTCGTCTCGAACTTTTTTGCTTTCTTTGTACCTAAAGCTGGGTAGGATACATCTGTCTAAAACTAAGCAAGATCTTTCTGAGTTTGAGTTAACAATACCAACTCATGTATTAGAAATATTTAAGAACACTAAAATGAAAGTAGTGGAGCCTGATTGGGCCATCATTATACTTTGGCACTTTTCAGATTACTTAGGTGAGCAGGTCTTAGACAAGCTCATTGACGATAAAGCAATATTTGAAGAAATAATTCTTCTACTATCACAAGAACAGCAAGATTTAATGTGGGATAACTTTTTAACATATAGCTATGCTATTAATGATTTTGAGTTCTATCAAAAACAAGTTAACTAAGTTTTTCATGAACAAAATCAACCACTGCTCTAACATTTTCTTCAGGGGTTTCAATTAAAACTCCATGGCCAAGACCAAAGATCCATTTTTCATAATACTTATCCGGCACTTGAGAAATAAAGTCTTCGAGGTTTGCAAGGCAGTCTTTTTTCGAAAGGTGTAGCCAGCAAGGATCAAAATTTCCTTGGATATAATAATCATTACTAAGCTCACTAAGAGTATCAACTAGTGAAACGCGCCAATCTATGCCCAAAGCATCAATATTATCATCTTGTATTTCGCGTAAATAATGAAGATGAGTGTTTCTTGAGTAGTACAAAATCTGTACGTCAGGGTACTTCTTTTTAAAGTCAGCTGTTAAGCGCTTTAAGTATTTTAGATTAAATTTTTTGAAATCTTTTAACGTGAGCTCACCAACTGCAGTATCGAAGATACAAACAGCATCTGCTCCACCTTCTGCTTGGACAAGCATTTCTGTTAGTAAATGAGGGTAAAGTCTTTCTACAAATTGATCGTAGAGACCATCGTATAAACCTCGTTTGGCCTTGAATAATGCTCCCGCATGAGAGCCTTCTGTTGCATAGGTGTAAAGAGTAAAAGGTGCTCCAACAAAACCCAAAAGAGTCTTTTCTTCAGGAAGTACGAGTTTGAGTTCTTGTAGTGCCAGTTTTTGAAAATTAAAAAAATCTGAAGCACCAAGAGAGGGCTTTAATTTTTCGAGTGTTTCATGTGAGAGTTTATACCCTAACTGAGGACCTGGATTGTAGACAAGGTCCATACCCAAATGCTCGAGAGGAAATAGCAGATCTGAAAATAAGATGGCCGCATCAAAATTAAAATCTTGAATTGGTCCCATTGTGATTTCGCAAGCAAGCTTTGGGGTTTTGCACATTTCTAAAAAATGAGAATTTTTCTTAATATTTTGATAATGAGAGTGGTATCTTCCTGCTTGTCGCATAAACCATATCGGTACTTTTGAATGAATCAGTTTTCTTTTGTTAAATAGTCCCATACTAAAGGGCTCCTATGATAATGTTCGCTCTACCTTGAGAGTAAACCGAAGTTTATTATTCTGCTCGCTTGCAATAAAGCTACCATTCATTTTTTCTACTAATTCTTTGCAAAGATAGAGGCCTATTCCAGAGCCTTTGCTTGAGTCTTGTTTATAAAAAAGTTTTCCAAGCTCAGATAGTTCACCTTTAAAATCAACACCGTCATCATAATAATCCATGATAAGGTGTTCTCCTTGCTCTGAGAGAGTCACTGTTGCTGCATTTCTCTCTCCATGCTTGATAGTATTATCAATTAAGTTTCTAAAAACTAAACCAAAGGCAAACTCATCGATCATAAGATTTGTATCTTTACTGCCTTTGATATCAAGCTCGAAGTTTTTAGGAATTCTTCTTTTAACAATTTGAAAAAAATCATTAACTGGTATTGGAGCTAGGTGTAGA
>CAYGJN010000084.1:0-1032 GCA_964350135.1 uncultured Bacteriovoracaceae bacterium
TCACCGATAATATCAGTGTCCTCACCAGCAATAATTCGAAGTAGTGTAGACTTTCCAGAACCATTAAGTCCTAAAACTCCAATCTTTGCTCCATGAAAAAAAGAAAGTGAAATATTTTTTAAAACTTGCTTACGACCTGGATAGACCTTGCCCACTCGGGACATTGAAAAAATAATCTGCTTGTCCATATAATCCTTTTAGTAATTATGAAGGCCTATACTAGTAAAAAAGTGGCTTTTTGTCGAAGTTCATAGATTAATCGCATTACTAAATAACGCATACATAAAATAAAGATATGTAGGAAAAAAAAATAAAGTAAGAGTCATAAACTTAATCACTCTTGTTAAGCCTAGAAAGGCTTCAAAGTCCTGCTCTAAAAGAAAATATAACTCCTCAAGGCACTCAGAAAGAGGTTGTTTCATATTATGACCATGTTCCATTGCAGCATATAAGATCTCTCGGAACTGCCCTTTGATCTCTTTAAGCTTAGATTCATGGCTTTGCAAAACAAGCTCAGCATCTGATTTTTTGATAATCTCATTTATAGAAAGTCCAAGCCCACTCAAGCATTTACTAAAAGTCAGGGGTTTTATAAACATGCCATAAATTTTAAAAGTTTTATTTTTTTTATGATTATAAACAAGAAAAAAGAAAATCATTCCCAAGCTCTGCCATAAAGCCATTACAAATAGGTCTATGTCATTAGGTCTTAAATCAGATATCTTTTGGGCAGCAAGAACAAATCCCCATATCACCACAACCATTAATGCAACTTGAACCCAAGTTTCTTGTACAAGTTTTCTAAGTTTACGCTCAAATTGATCATCTTGAATTAAACATGCTCTCAACTCTTTTAAGTTCTCTTTTAAAGGAGCTCCCCATTCAAAACTCCAAAGAAGCGAAGTATGCAAAAGTTCTGAGTAGAATTTATAAAGAGGAATTTGGTTTTTATTGGTCTTTTTTAAGGCCTCTCTATCAATGATAAGCTCTGAAATAATTCTTAGAAGTTGCTTTCTATTTTCATGTTTTGAA
>CAYGJN010000084.1:1042-12719 GCA_964350135.1 uncultured Bacteriovoracaceae bacterium
CCTCTCGCTCTCGCTCGGATCTACGTCGGCGGAGCCATCGATTTGTTACCCAAGATGCTAAAAAATAAATAAAAATAACAAAAAATATTATTTTGAACGTAAGCATTATTTTTCACCAATTATTGACAGCTTTGACCCATTTCACCTACATTGCCTTATGGAAAATATTCAAGGAGTTCCAGCTCCAAAAACCACTTCTTCTCTTGATCTCAAGCAGCTTAAGGTTGAATACCAATTATTAAAGGACCTTTGTCTAAACTGGGACCCCTTCACTCAGAAAATTTCACAAGAGCAAAAATCTTTGCTTTATCGATATGGAATTGATGAAATACAAGACCCATTTATGATAACCAATCGCCTCCTGCGCCTTCTGGATCAAATTGAAGTTGAACTGAAATTAGAAGACGAGAGCCAATAAAAACTCTAACTTACTGAAATTACGTCTCTCTTTATTCCTGGTATTTTTACAATTCCCTAAGAAAAATACAACAGATCCTTTATTATGAAAGTATGTCAAAACCCCTTTTATTCCTATTACTTGGACTTGTATTTTTTGCTTATGGGCAAGAGTCTATGGTGTGGAAAAGAAGAAGTACTCAGCTTCAAAGTCCCCAGAAATTTGATTCACTTGTTTCCTTAGGACTTTCTGTAGAGCAAATAGCTCGACTTGATCAGGCCGGAAGATATTTTGATATTGATCTTGTTTCAACAGCCGATGCTAATTTTATAATTTTAGGTGAAGCACTTTTTATTGATTCAGATAATGGCTTTAAAGCTGCCCAGAGCTTAATAAGAGTTTTCCCAAATCGGGCCATTGAAAACCTACAATGGAAAAAAACTGGTATTGCTTTTAAACTTAAAGTCTTTGCAACAAGATTTTTATCAAACCCATCTCTATCAAATCAGATTAAAGAATCTAGGGTCTTTATTGATCTAGAAAAAAATAGCCCAATTCCAAGGCTTCTAAATGAATCTTGCAATGGCAATATTCACGATTGTCCAAGATCTCTTATGGTATATGAGAGAAATGATTTTATGGCCCAAAAGATTCATAATCTCTCTCAAATTGACAAGAAAAGACCTCAAACCTACCTAGTTGTTGTAGGTGCCGATAATAGAGAGGATCTCTCAAAAACTCTACAATGCGACTATTCAATGGATCTCAAAAAGCTCTCTAGAGGCTTTACAGTGAAGTTCAAGCGAGAAAACGGCTGTGGAGAGCATTGGGAGCCCAAAACCCCATATAATTGCCAAGGGCCCTCAGGCAACTCACTGAAATTTAATAAATGTCCATTATAGTCCGATAATAGACTGATGAGATCAATGATTCTGTTCTTCCTGGTTTTAGGGGCTTGGGCGAACTCGACACCATTTTTAACTAAAGATGAATTGAAGCAAATGTCTTCAACTCAAATCCAAGTGCTCAGAATGAGCTATATAAAATTTCTTATTCAAGTTGAAAATGATGTGATCTTTAACCTTAAAGATAGCCCTAGTAAAAGAACTAGTTTTCTACAACATATAAAAATTTTTGAAGAAGCAAAGGCAGCCCTAAATGGACAAGGGTGTTTTTTTGGTGGATGGCAAAGCAAAATTGAAAATGGTTTTTGCGTGCATCCTAGAAAAACTCAACCTGCTTACCAAGAGTGTCCCGGAGGAAAGTTTCGATGCGATCAGCATCTCTTTGGAAAAGACACATGTGTAGCTCCTCAAAATCCTCGATTTGGGAATCTTACGAATGATTGTTTTGAAGCTAGTAAGGATAAATTTAACCCTGATGACTTAGTTAATAACGAAGACCTTCAAAATAAATTAAGAAGACTTCAAGCAGGTGCTACTCAATTTTGTAATGCTAACCCAGACTATGATGCTTGCGATGCCCTTCAAAGAAGAGTCAGAGAAGTTAGAGGTGTTGCACCAGAAGATATTGAAGATCAGTTATCAAGTATAAATGAAGACCTTGAAGGTATTAATAATGACGGTGGTCCAAAACAATCAGAATGTGACCCTCGTTCAAATTTAAGTTCCACTTGTCCAGCTACTACTAACAAAGCACTAATAGGACATTCTCATGGGGGTGCCTATGAAGGATTTCAAGTTATACGTTCTAAAATTTCAGGGACAGAACATGCCTCAACACCAAAAGAGTTTTGTGCTCAATACGTAAACCCTGAAGAGTATTTTCAAAGTCCAGGGGATTTAGCAAAGTTGGTTAATAGTGACCAAGGTAGAGAGTTAGGTTTTTTGCCAGGTAATTTTCATGAAACTTCTACGAGTTGCGTAGGAAGTTATAGCCAATTCCGTGCAAAGAAATGGATTAAATTTGATGATACAACCCTTGGTAACCGTGGAGCGAACCTTGCAAAAACATTTGCAGTTGCTGATCTAGCTATTAAGGACCGGAAGCTAAGTATGGCCTCACTAAATTTGCAAGCTGGAATTACTGAGATGGATTTTATTCTCAATAACAAAACTGATATTGATTGTAAGTCCTCTCCCTACACAGCCACTCAAATGGATTGTCTAAGTGCAAAGTCCTGTGAAGGAGATACAGAGTTCTCTATTCTTAATCAGTACTTAAGGATTACCAAAGAGCTTTTAGTAGAAAAAAGAAAAGCTGAAAATGGAGATGACTCACAAACTCTTAAGGATATAAAGGATTCTGCTCCTTGGATTGAGCATGGTGATATTCGCTTAAAGGACTATTTGGATAAAGATGGAAGTTTTAATGAATCTAATTCTGAGAAACTAAAAGCTGCCATTTCTAAAGGCCTTCATAATATTAGAGCTGAGTTAAAAGAGAAACTTGACCAGGTCTCCTTGGCCTCTAACTGTCTTAGAAATTCACAGGGTGTAGATAAAGGCTGCGAGAATATTGATAAAACACTAGATGAACATGCTTATCTAGACCCTGATCCAAGCTTGATAGAAGAGCCTCAAATGAAATCAATATTTCAATATCACCAATGTGTTGAAGACAAGACAGACTCTATAGAGGGAATTAACGATATCGTTCAAGATATTGCTATTACCTCCGCTCTTATGGTGACTCCAATGGGAGTTGCAGGTCTTGCACGAGGTTTATATTCTGCAGGAAAAATTGGAGGCAAGCTTGCTAGGCGAGGAGCTTTGGCCTTGAATGCTGCTACGGCAGGAGCAGATCTATATTACGGACATCATTTATTTAATGAAACCCATGAAAGCTGCAGTGGATATAATACAATCCAGCCTGAAAAAGAAGAAAAGCTATCGAGCTGTAGCAAGATTGGTCGTGCTGCTGCCGTTGCGGCTGTTAATCGCTCTTGTGCCTTAGAGTATATTGGGGCAAGTGTTGGAGTTATCTTTCCAATGGTTTCTCTTCTACGCTACGGAAAGTCAGCTCATCAGATACGAGCTTACTCAGAACTTGAAAAAGCATCGGACCTAAAAGCTCTTCCTGCTCCAAGTGATTTTACCCCTTCAGGAGTTCTAAGAAAACCTGCTGATAAATTCAACGATATGATTGTAGCTGCTCCGAAAAAACCTAAGAAATTTCTACAAGAAGGTGCCCAAACTTTTATCTCTCGTGGTGGAGATGAACTAGAGGAAGCCTATATTAAAAGTATCAACGGAAATCGTGTCACTGTTCAAACAAAAACTGGTCTAAAAGAACTTGAGATTGGAGATCTTACACAAGTTGTAAAAGATTTCTCAAAAATCAAAAAAGGAAGCGAAGTCGTTTTCAAAAGACCAGGTGCTTATAATACTAAAGGTCGAGTTGTTTCAAGAGAAGGCGATAAATTTGTTATTGAGTACCTAGATAATGGAGCCGTTACCCAGATCACAAGAGGTATTAAAGATATTCTTTCATCAACAGGAGTTAATCTTTATAAACAAGGAACTAAAGTTAGAACCGGCTTCCCTAGATTTATCACAGGCGAGATTGATAAAGTCGATGAAGTCTATGCTTATATAAAAACAAAGAAAGGAAAAATTAAAAAAGTTGCCTTGGAAAAAGTAAAACCTATTGGGCATAGTAATCTCTCTATATCAAAAGCTCGTTTAAAAGAAGCAGAGACTGGCTGGAAAGACATAAAAGGCAATACCCAAAATAGCCCCTATAATACGAAAGCTCCTTTAGATGATTATGGTGTAAAATTTCGTGATAGTAATGCCGCTCTTGAGGCCCTTGACATTATTGGACTTAAAAACCCACAAAGCGTAAAAGAAATCAGGAAAGTTCTAATTGAAACTGCAAATCAAATGCGTAATGATAGCGAGAAATATATTAGATTTAGAGACGCTGCCATGTATCTTACAAAAAACTTTCCTCAATAAATATAAATTAAGTAGCTTATAGTATTGGCGCCATAATTCTTCTAACCACACGGTCTAAAAAAGTAAAACATTGTCGCTCTCTAACCATTTGTCCATTTATTATATGATGACGTTGGGTATGCATATAAGAGCCAATATGATCCTTAAACGCAGCTGTTACTTCTTTGCCCTTTTTGCCAGTTCTAATCTCAACTCCCACTTCTGTGTTAAATTTTTCAGATCTTGGATCAGCATTCATAGAAGATACAATAACTCCCCTCTCTGTAACAGCAACTTTTGAATGAATTCGCCCGCTACCATTAAAGCCAACAACTTGTAGGCCTGGCCCCATTTTTCTAAATTTTTTCATTATATTATAGTGAAAATCAGCATGGATAGGTTTATCAAAACCAACAGCCCAAGACTCTATATCATTTGTCATGAAATAAAACTTAATCATCTTCCACTTTCCAAGTATTTCATTAGGATCATAGTCGACATAGCCTCTTAATTTCAAGAGTACTCTTTGTAATACATCCGGATCTTTATAAATACTTTTTCCAATTCCTTCAGTATTACTATCTATAAGGTCTGCAATTGCTTGTGCATATAAAGCAGGAGCAAGAGATCCTTTTTCTAATTGAGCTCCTAGATTTTTTGCTTGTTCCTCTGCCCTTGGGACTTCTTTAAAGAAAAAAGTGAATTGTCTTGCAAGCTCTTTTTTATCTTTAATCAATTCACTAGATGGTATATTGGGATTAGTTAAAACAGTTTCTATATGGGAAACATTATCTTGAACTAGTCTAGAGATCATTTCAGCTTTACCAATGGATGCATCCAAACCTCCCCCTGCTCTATGATATTCATTTTGAACAAATCGATAGATTGCAGAGTTCTTTTTTATTACATTATCAATAGCATTTTGCGCTTCTTCAGTCAGAGATCCATATTGAGAGTTCCATACACATTCTTCTCTACAGTTTGAGATAAATTTATATAGCTCATCCATAGATTTTTTCCTAAAAGCTAAGTCATCAACAGTGTCATGGAGAAAATTAACAGAATCAACCTCAATGGCTGCAGCTTTCCAATTTTTACTTCGAGCTTGGTATTCTTGAAAGAAGCTATATGCTTCGTTCATATACTTTTTAAGTGAGTCGTATTTCACAAAATCAAAACCAATTCCATAAGTTGTATTTCTAATCCCTCTACCTATCTTGGTTAATATACCAGCGTTATCAGCACCAGCAGGACCTAAGAGTTGGGCAAAGTGATCAACACTTAAACTTTTTACCTCAATATTATGGGCTATTGTTTTTTGCCCTTCTTTAATCAAACTAGTAAAAGCATTGCTAATATCAGATGCTGAAACCGAGCCAGCATTTTGGAAATTTCCAACCATCGCTCTAATAGTTCCACTTGTACCCTCTCCATAAATAGGGGCCAAGATTCGATCTATTTCTTTTATATTAACCGCATTTTCTTTAATTAAAGCAGTCAAGCTTTTTTCATTATTTTCAAAAACGCTCAGAAGCTTTTTTGCCAACCCTGATGAATCTGTATTTTTGCCATCAAAATAATACCCATATGAAGTTAACCAAGCTTTTATATCACGACTAAAACTTCTAAAGTCATCATTGTACTTTGCCTTATCTTCTGCAATTTTTGTTTGCCAATTAGGACCATTTTTCTTTGCATAGGCTCTTGAGTTTACAAGCCTCTCTCTTAATTTTTTTACATTTAAACGTTCAGTGAAACTCGACTCTAAAAAATCATTTACGTATGTTTCAACTTGTTGATGAAGAAGACGACTATGAACCATCACTTCATGTTCATACTCAAGGGCCTGGTTTGCAAACTCAACTATTTTCCCACCTTCTTTTCTTGTGCTCTTAAAAGCTCTCATATCAATTCCGTAATGAGAGTCTCTTGCATTTCGACCACCAAGAATAACCTGTCCACCAGTTGGCTCACCTGCAACAAAATTGATAAGGATTTTATCATGCATTCTATAAGTTAACTGACGCCAAATAGCTTTGATTCTTGATGTAATTGGCAGGACACCCTGTTGACGGCTTAGTCTTGCTTTGAATCCTCTCCAACTCCACATAGGACTAAAGACGTGAAGATTAACTCCGCTTTCAACCATATAAAGAAGAACTTCATCAGAAAGTTTATGTCCAGCATCGTCTAAAACAATATCAACAATTTTACCTGCCTGTGCCTGTTCAACGGCCCATTTAATCTGACTAAGACCAATAATGTCTTCTTCAAATTCAAAAGTACTAAGAAATATTCTTGTTGCATCTGGATTATTCCAAACATCGCTACGTGCGATCATTGCTTCACGGTTATCTATTAATGGATTTACTCTAGGGGGTTCTTCTTCACTAGCAGGATTACGCTCTTGATTATTCGGTCCTGAGCAAGAGACAAGTAATAACAGAAGAAAATATTTTAGAGACTTCATGGCAATTCCTTTTAAATTCCAACACCTACCTCTTCGGTATTCCCATGGTCAATTTTAGAAAGATTAATTTGAGTAAATTGTTTTTAACAGGATTGCTAAGTACCCGACAGCTTCCATCGGAAACCTTTGAGGGCCTTTAAGAAGCTATTTTTTTTAGTTTATCGTTTAACGATACGGTCTTTCCAGGCACGTACATCAGGTGCCAGATAGTCATACTTCATCCCATCAAGTTTATACATTGAAAACTCATACTCATTAGAATGAGTCAGGCACTCTGTAGGACAAACAACAGTACAAAGACCACAATAGCAGCAAAGGGCCTCATCAATAACAAATTGCTTAAGATCAAGTCTTATAGGAGTTCCATTGGATGTTTTAAGCTCTTCAGCATCTTCTGCTCTTGGAGTTGAAGCAATATAAATACAATCAACTGGGCAGGCCATGGCACATTGGTTACAAGCAATGCAATCATCAACATCATTAAAAAGACGAGCGCGTGAACGCTCCGGCAATACTTCTCTTACTTCAGGGTACTCAATAGTGATTGGCTTATGGGCCCAAACATATTTAAAAGTGATTCCTAAACCCTTAAGGGAAGTTCTTACAACGCCTATAATATTTTTAAGGTATTGGGCAAATGAAATAGATTCGTTATTTAAAGTGCTCATCTATCAACCTCTCCTAGTACAATATCAATGCTTCCAATTGTAGCAACAAAGTCAGCAACCAATTGCCCAGGGGCAAAATGAGGAAGAATTGCAACGTGAGTAAAGCATGGTGCTTTAATTTTTATTCTATAAGGAGTTTTATCTCCATGAGAAATAATATGGAATCCAAGCTCACCTCGTGGTGTCTCAGTTTTGCTATAAATCTCGCCTTCAGGAAGACGAATGATCTTTGGTACTTTTGCAATGATTTGACCAGCTTCAATACCATCAACAGCCTGTCTTAAAATTTTAATTGATTCATGCATCTCTCGCATACGGACAATATGACGGTCCCAACAATCACCTAATGTTCCTTGTTCTCCAGAACCTACTGGTACATCAAAATCAAATTGGTCATAGATTGAATATGTCTTATCTTTTCGAAGGTCCCACTTAACACCTGATCCTCTAAGAATTGGCCCAGTTGCTCCATACTGATAAGCAGCCTCTTCAGTTAGAGTACCAACATTTGCAGTTCTACCGATAAAGATTTTGTTATTAGTAACAAGGTCATTATACTTGTTAACCTCTTCCCACATTTCATCACAGAAATCTTTAACAAAAAGAAGTTGATCATCGGTGATATCATTCCACACACCACCAATCCAAATATAATTATATAAAAGTCTAGCTCCACTTAGTTCTTCAAATAAACGAAGGATTTTCTCTCTCATAGTAAATGCATAAAGAAATGGAGAAAAGGCTCCAAGGTCAATTGCATAGGTACCAAAAGCAAGTAAGTGTGAAGCAATTCTATTAAGTTCACAAACAATAACTCTAATATATTCAGCACGTTTAGGTACTTCAAGACCCATCATTTTTTCACAAGCAATAGCATAGCCAAGCTCTTGATTCATTGAACCTAAATAGTCCATACGATCAACGAAAGGGATTATGCCCCTATAGTCTATATGCTCAACATGTTTTTCAAAACAGCGATGCAGATAACCTAAATAAGGAACAGCATCAACAACAACCTCTGAGTCTGTTTTAATTTCAACTCTTAAAACCCCATGAGTTGCCGGGTGCTGAGGACCCATATTAAGTGTAAGCAGTTCAGACTTTATCTTCTCTTGGTCCGAATTATAATCTTCTATATTTTCTCTTTTAACATCCATGATTCTTCCTACTGCTTCAAATTTTCAGCAAAAGCTCTGTCTTCATTATTCATTTTATTTTCAGGATTAACTTCCATCCCATGCCATTCTTTTTGAACTTGGTAATCTTTTCTTAAAGGAAAACCTTCCCAATCTTCAGGGCACAGTATACGGCGTAAATCAGGATGATTTCTAAACTTTACACCAACCATGTCAAAACATTCTCTTTCTTGAAAATCAGCAGACTTCCAGATCTCACAAACAGAATCCACTTCAGGATTATTGCGATCTAGCTTAACTTTTAAAATAAGGTCATGCTTTTTTCTATAACTTGTTAAGATATAACTAACCTCAATTCTTTCTTCCTGAGCTGGACATTCATCCGTTGCTTCTTTTTTAGGAAAATCACAACCAGTGATAACCTGAAGAACATGAAAATCGGTTTCACTATTCGAATAAAGTGCCTTACAAGATTCAAGAATACTCTCTGGAGCGACATAAACATATGAGTCCCCTGCTTCTTTTTTTACAAGTTCAGGGTTTGCTCCACTAACACTTTTTAATACATTAACTACTGAATCAAGCATTCTTCACCCACTTGTCTCTTAAAAGTCTTTCATTAGAGATCTTTTTTTGTAGAGTTAGAATTCCCTCGATAAGCGCTTCAGGTCTAGGGGGACAACCTGGAACATACACATCAACAGGAACAACTTCATCGACACCTTTAAGAACATGATAACCATGTTGCCAATAAGGCCCGCCTTTATTTGCACAAGACCCCATAGAGATTACATATTTAGGTTCAGGCATTTGAGCATAAAGTGTCTTAATTCTTTCTGCCATTTTAAGAGTTACAGTACCTGCAACGATCATAAGATCTGCTCGACGAGGAGTTGCCATAAAAGCACCACAGCCAAAACGTTCAAGGTCATACTTTGAAGCACCAGTTGCCATCATTTCAATAGCACAACAAGCAAGCCCAAAAGTCATAGGCCATAAACTATTTTTCCTGCCCCAGTTGAGAAAATCGTCAACTTTGGCAAGAACAACACTGTCTTGCATAAAATCCCCCTAAATAAGATAAGGCAATTTTATCAATTATAAGGGAGTTTCGTCAATGAAATCAGGAGTTTGTCCAGAGTTAGTAAAGAGCATCATTTGCTTGGAAAAGCGCTGGGTTTGAACAACGCTTGATATAGTCTGCATGGACTTTTTTATAAGTCTTAATCTGAGTTTGAGAGGATTCTTCTGCAGCAGGTAATCGCCCGATCATGCTTCCATACAGCCCAACTCGTCTCTCATCGTTGTTACAGGCTTTTCTCATAACATTTACGTATTCTTTAAGAGCAGCAAATGGGTACGGCTCATTGTAGGCAGAAGATATAAAATCAGGTCTTTCGGTGGAAACGAAGCGAAATTTCTTTATATCAATTTTGTAATATCCGAGAACTCTTTTCATTTTTGGAAAAAAATCACCAAGTTTATAGAAAAGCTCTGCTCCTTTCACTTTTGAATAGGTACCTTCGCTAGTTTTGATATAGTCACATTTAAGCCTTCCTTTCTCATAATCAGGGAATAAATCATATAAAACTTTGCACTCAGTAATATAAGCATCTACTTCTCCGCCGCTGCCTTCAATTGTTGAAGAGACAAACTGTGAAACTGTAAAATTTGAAGAATATGGATTAAATGGTGCTCTGTGAACAAAATGAGTTAATTCATGGGCCAAATCTAAAACGCCGTCTACCAAATTAAGCTCACGATTAATATGAACTTCAGACTTTATAGTAAACTGCACCTCATTTGGATTATTCTCTGAAAAGCGACGAATCAACGTTGTATCGGTTATAGATCCAATACTTGGCTTTATAATATCTATTAGATTTTTTTTATACTCACTGGCCTTGGCCCTAGCCGCAATTAATAAATCTCTTCCTGCATCAGAGCGCTCTAAGTATTCAAAAAGGAGCCTAATATTTTGCTCATGATCAGGATAAGTCTCACTCCATTTTTTCTTTGGATCTCCACCCTCAAGATGAAGCAGCTCCCCTTTCCTCTTATACTGAGCAAAACTTTGCAGGGATGATAAAAGTAGAGAACAGATTAAAAACCTTATCATTACAAGGTCTTTCGTCATTTTTTGGCCTAAGCCTAAGATCTTTATTGCTTAGTGGAGAATTAGTCTAGGAAAGAAAAATTATTTAAAAGAGTCTTTTATTAAGAAGAAGCGGCTCGGATTTAGAAATTGTTTGCTCACCAAATTCATAAGTAACTGAATTATCAAGATCTTTCTTGATTAATTTAATCTGATAATTTCCTGGCTTTAATTTCAAACCACCTAAAACAAAAGCATGGGGAAGTGATCGCCAAGATCTTACATCCGCCTCTTCTGACATTTGAATCCCTTTACTAGCTGCCGCATACATACCTGCAGCTGTAACCTCTGCTACAAATTTTGGAGTTCCATTATTTACTGCAACTTTATAAGTACCTATGGCAGACATAATTGCGGCAATATGTTTGCCCGCAAGTCGGGCCCCTAGTCTTGCTTTCACTGCTAGAGAATGTTCCTCAACTGCTTCTTCAGCAATATCAGTCATTGGATTAATAATGGCCAAAGGGGCTGATTTAATAAGTTCACCATTTTGAAAAGCCTGTATTTCAAAACTTTCAACTATTGGTTTATAAGGAATATAAGGAAGTTCAAAACTTATTGCCGGCTTACCATCTTTTCCAGTTGTTCCCAGAAGCTTAAATACAAGATCTATTCCAGAACCAGCTCCTCCAACAAACTTCCCTGCAAAGTCGAGTGGAAAATAATACTCTTTACTAGATTTAGGTGCAATTAATCCGTACTGAACAACGATAGATAGATTATCAGGACCAGACTTAGAGCTATTTTGAAGAAAACTTTCCAAAATTTTTCCATGATCTGTTTGATCAATATATGTATTTTTTATTTTAGATGAAGAAAGCTTTGGAAGTTTTTTGAAATCTTCTTTAAACTTTTTTGCTTTAGAATTAAAAGTTTTATAAGAGTTATAATTTCTAAAAAGGAGCTGCCCACCTTTTCGGTAAAGACCTCTTGCAATATTTGCCTCAGACCG
>CAYGJN010000085.1:0-12619 GCA_964350135.1 uncultured Bacteriovoracaceae bacterium
CAAGTGAGCTTATTGTTGCTCGCCATTCTTTTTCTAATTTTTCTCTTAATAATTGATAACGTTCATTCACTGCTTCAACTTTTTCAAGATGTGTCTCAAGATCTTTTTTAAGACGATTCTTTCTCGCTGAGAGTGCTTTATGTTTTTTTAAAAGAATACCTACAAGTTCACTACCCATAACAAGGTTTCGATGAAGGTCTTTACTGGAAAATCTTATATATGCTCCAATGGTAATTCCAACCATCTTAGCGCATTGATTATAATCTTTTACTTTTATAAGAAGATGAGTATTTGTTTTTCCCATAATAGTGGCACGGCACTTAGCAGCTTTATGAGACTCAGTCCAAAACTCTACCTCATCCTCTTTATTCAAATATCTTAAATTATCAAAATCAACTCTCACTCTTATAAGCGAAGACTTCTCATTTACTCTTGAGATATGACCTGAAAACTTTGAAAGCTCATCACTAATTGCAGAATAAGTAGTTTGCCCCCATAAAAGGACGCTCAGTAATAAATACTTTGTCATATTACTAGTATAGAAGTGATTGTAATTTGGTTAAACTGAGCAATAATTTACTGGATTTTTCTAATCAGGCTTTATTCTTTCTTTAAAATAATACTGGCGCGAAATTTATCTTCATGAAGAGGCTCTTCATATTTTAAAACCTTCATACCTGGGAAGAGCCCTAGTAGCTCTCCTGGGCGAACAAGGTAGCTTCTGTTGTGGTGTTCATAACCTTTTTTCTTAAGCTGATGAGTTGTATAAGCCTCATAAATTAATATGCCTCCAGGCTTTAGCATAGTAATTAACTTTTTTATTAAAGGGCGGTCCACATAATAGAAATTAATTATGGCATCAAAGGTTCCTGGTTTAAAACCATATGTTCCAACATCTCCCTGAATAGTATCGATTCTTACTCCTAACTCACGAGCAAGTTGTTTCGATTTTTTAAGAGCAACAGAGGAGATATCAATACCAACAACTTTATAACCTTTTTGCGCAAGAAAAACAGCATGGCGACCTTCACCAACTCCAACATCTAAAACCTTAGACTCTCTGGGTATATGGCGATAATTTTCGGCCAAAAATTTCTCAGGAGCTTTTCCAAAAACATATTTATTTTTACTATATTTTTTATCCCAAGCAGCCGAGCCATTTTGACTTTTTTTACCACCAGATAAAAGCTCATACCTCTGTGAAGGCAGAGGTTTTCTTGCCTGAAGTGAAAAACAAATAAGTGAAAAAATTAAAAAATACTTCATTTATAGGGTTTTAATAAGTTGTATCTCATTCGTCAAAGTTTTCTATGGATTCTAAAGAATCTGGGTCTTCTCCAAACTGAGGAGCTTCTTGAAGAATCTCCTGCTCCCTTCTAATCCCAAGAGCAGCGTCAATATAAAGGCACAATGTATCAAAGCTTCCATCAATTTTCTTAAGCGCTCTAACCGCTGTATCCTCAATCATTTGAGGCTGGTCTTCTGTATGATTAAGATACCATTCAAGCTCTTCAACCATTTGATAAAAATTATGAATAGAAACAAGGCAATCTTCATCTAGATAAGAAAGCTCAGGGATAGATAACCTGGAGTACTTATTTTGAAACAAAGCTTCAAAATGATCCCTCTTTCTTTTAATGGCCAATATTGTAAGTGATTCTAGTAACCTAGTTTTTAATCTTCCATAAAGATCAGTCGCATCGAGTTTCAAGAGCAATGTTGTGGATTTTTCAGTTTGCTTATTCATTAAGCTGCTGGGAGTTTTGCTCTTCTTCCACCTGGCCATTTTTGTACTTTTTGATGACTATCAAAAAATTCATTGGCCACATGAAGACTAAAGGCTGCCATACTAAAAGGAAGTTTATAGAAATAATAATTTTTCTTATCTCTAAGCTCCACTAGGTCCCTAGTCATTTGAAAAGAAGATATATGATGAATATGAAAAAAATTATTTCTAAGGGCGAAACCTAAAAAGCCATGATTCTGTCTCTCAAAAGCTTCTTTTGCTTCAAAGCTTGATTCGCTAACAATAACATGAATTTTCTCATTTCCAGCAAACTCTTTAAGATCATTAAAATTAACTGGAATCAGAAATATATCTTGATAAGTAAAATATTCAGCAAGTCGCTCATACCACTTGGGCCGAGCTGTTTCTAAATGTAAATAATAGATTTTATTTTGCCTACTCATATAAGGCTTATCGAAACTTAATGCTACTTGGTTTACAAGGAGAGCTTCTCTCGGCAAAAACTCACTAATTTCTGAGTAGAATTCTCAAGAACAGAAAGCTCTCCATCATTTATAAGCACTAGATCTGCTTCTCTTTGATGAGGTTCTACAAATTTGTTATGCATGGGAGCAACTTGACCAAAAAATTGATCTCTTACCCCTTGTTCTGTTCTTCCTCTAGTCTCAACATCTCTTTTTAGTCTTCTTTGAAAGCGATGCTCCTCAGTTGCACTAACAAAGACTTTATAATCAAGACAGTCTTGAATGGCGGGCTGGGAAAAAATCAAAATTCCATCTAAAAAAATTATGGGCCTAATTTCGAAACGAGTCGTCTCTTTTGCTCTTGTATGTGTAGCGAAATCATAAAAAGGCATCTCAATATTTTCGCCGTTCTTTATGGCCTTAAGATGCTTTTCCATAAGTTTGAAATCAATTGAGCTTGGATGATCAAAATTAACAGCGCCACCATCTCTATCAAATTTATGACTTTGATCTTTGTAATAAGAGTCCTGATAAAGAATTGCGCAATTATCTTTTAATGAATGTCGTACAATCTGAGCAACAGTTGTTTTTCCAGAACCAGATCCACCTGCAATACCGATAATAAATGGTGTCATCTATTTTGTCCCAAAAAGCCTATTCCCTGCATCTCCCATTCCTGGAACAAGGTATCCATCTTTAGTCGTCTCCTTTTCAATTGATACGCATACGATTTCAAGATTAGGATGATACTTATGGATTCTCTCTATTGCGTGCTCACTTATAAGAATAGTGGCCAGCTGAATTCTTCCCACTCCATATTGAATAAGTCTTTCAACACTGGCAATAACAGTGCTTCCTGTAGCCACAAGAGGGTCAAGAAGAATAACTCTCGAGTTTTCTGAATTTTCCGGAAGTTTAAAATAATACTCAACTGTGTTATCAATAAATTTATCTCTATAAATCCCTATATGTCCTGCTCTTGCAAACGGAAGAATATCCATAAAAGCATCAAGCATGCCGTTTCCTGCCCTCATAATGGCAGAGACAATAAGATCTTCTCCAATATTTTTTACTTTTGCTTTTGTTATAGGTGTTTCAATTTCAACATCCGTAAGTTTTAAATCATGAGTACATTCATAAGCAAGAAGTATGCTCAGCTCATGCATTGTTCTTCTAAAATCACTTGTTGTCGTATCCTTATTTCTAAGTCTAGCTAATTTTTCACTCATAACAGGATGTTCAATAACTTTTGTATTCTTCATAAATATTCCTAAAAAACAGTTCCATCACTTAAAAGTTTAAGCGGAGGCCCCATATCTTCACGTTTTTCTTTTGCTAATTTTCTTCCTGCCCACCAAGTTCCACCTTCTAAAACTTTTGCAAGAGGAAACTCACTTGAGTTTTTATTCAATTTATCTCTTACAAGATCTGCAATTTTATCTAGATAAACAATTGTTAAGGCCCGCCACTCTAAAATAAGCTCACTTGATGGATGATGTTCAATATTTTCTAAAGCTTTATCTTTAAGACTGATAAGACCACTATCAAGTATAAGGCCACCATTTCTATATTCAGCTAGTCCAGTAAGCTCATCAACTCCTTCAATAGTCCCAAAGACTTTTTCTAAAGGATGAATAAGTGAGTAAGTTAGCCATTGAGAGAGTTTATGAAAAACAAGTTTGTTTTCATAATCATCACCGCCAAGATCATAACTCCAAATATCGCCTAAGTTAGTACCTTCAAACTCCAAGCGACCTGGCCAAATGTCTCCCATATTAAAAAGAACAAAGTTTAGGATATCCCTAGCCTTTAATTTCTCGCCATGCTTTTCTAATAATAGATCAACCATCTCACCAGGGCGGTTCTTAAAAACTTTTCCCAGCTGATTAATCAACTGAGTTCTACCCTTAACTCCAAAAAGAGGATTTGATTCACTTACCTGAAAAGCTTTTTTTAAATCGGCTTCTTTGAAGTTTAAAAGCTTTTCTTGAGAAGCCTTGCCTTCAAAATATCCAAAGAAAAGATCCAAACTTGCAATTGCAAGCCCCTCAGAGCGTTTTAAGACTTCTCCGTTAGATGCTTTATAAGACCATTGCATTCCTGCTCCGGCATCTAGTAAAACACTTATAATAACAAGATCTATTAAAGTTCTTGCTTGTTCTTTTTTATCAAAGCTTTCAATCTTTTTTTCAATTGCATGATTATAATTAATTTGAGCTGTCTTAAAATGATTCCAACGACAATGAAAAGGAATATTGAGATCAGGGTAATTTTCTTTAATCACAGAAAGCACAAGCTCTGCAACAGATTCAAGTTTTTCTTCATGAAGATCAAAATGAGTCTTTCCGGACTTTGAAAGATTATAAAGTTTGGTCGAACGTTCACGAATACACTCTGGAGAAAAAAGATAGTTCAGCTTACTCATCTAATTTTCGTCCCTGGACATCTTGTAGTTCATCTTCTGTTTTAATACTGCCGTCTGTAAAGTACCCTGCGGCTTTTTTTGCTTCCATTTCAACTTTTGCATCATCTGGAATTAACTCTTCTGGAATTGAAATTCTATTAATAACCTTAATCCCTGAATTTGTGATTGCGTTGTATTTCATATCACTCATAGAATGCAAGTGATCGATTTTTTTTATCCCAAACCAATTTAAAACATCTGGCATAAGCTCTTGAAAGCGAGCATCTTGCACACCAGCTACACATTCAGTTCTGTGAAAATAAGTAGCAGCGCTATCCCCACCCTCTTGTCTTTTCCTAGCGTTGTAAACTAAAAACTTAGTAACCTCTCCAAGAGCACGCCCTTCTTTTCTAAAATAAACAACAATACCAACACCGCCTCTTTGAGCAGTCCTAACAGCATCTTCAATTCCATAAGTTAAATAAGGTCTGCATGTACAAATATCTGATCCAAAAACATCTGAACCATTGCATTCATCATGAACTCTACAAGTTAGCTCAACCGATTCATCTGAAAGTTTATTTACATCACCAAATATATAAGCAGTACTTGAACCAATTGGAGGTAATAAAACTTTAAGGTCAGGTCTGGTAACAAGTTCAGGAAACATCCCTCCAGTTTCTTGGAAAAGAAGTTTTCGAAGCTTGCCCTCTTCCACACCAAATCTTTTTGCGATTCCAGGTAAGTACCAAACAGGCTCAATAGCAAATTTTGTAACGGCAATCTCTTTTGCATTTTTTAAAATCTTTCCATCAACTTTAAGTCGACCTAATTTAACCGCTTCAATAATCTCAGGAATATTTAATCGAGACTGCGTCACCGCAATAGTTGGCTGAATATTATAGCCCTTTTTAAGTTCTTCTTTAAAAACGTTTTGGACACTGGCCCCAAACGGATCAATGGAAACAATTCTTTCGGGATCAAACCAAGAAGGCTGAGGTTCAATCTTAGCAGGAGGCTCTGTATTAGTAAGATCAGGTCTATGATCCTTTGGAAAATGCCCAGAAGCGATTGAGAGAGCTCTATAAACTGTATACGAACCACTATGAGTTCCAATTGCATTTCTATGAGAACGATTTGTAATGGTCGCAACAATAGGTCCACGTTTTTTAGGATCTTGCTCTCCCCAGTTGACTTGAGGGGCGTCCTTATAAATTGAACTCTTATGTGATGTTAAAACAACATGGGAAGGAAGTTTGTCTTCCATAGGTATCTCCGTGAATTTTAAGTAAAGAAAGATATTAATAGAGCTAGGCTAGAGAGCGAAGGGGCGCTTGGTCAAACGCCCCCAAAAAAGAACTATTTATTAAATCTAACGTTTGAACAAGATCTTATTGAACCATCTTTGTCTCTAAAAGTTAGAGAGTCTGGTCCGTGGTACTCTTGAGAGTGAATCATTGTAAGACTTAGAGCAACATACTCTTCATAATTAAGTTGCTTAAGGCCGTTTAAATGGTCTTTATCAAAATTGAGTGTTTGTGACTCAAAAGAGAAGCTACTTGGATGGCGAATTTCAAAGTGATAACCAGCATGACTAACATAAACTCTCTCATTAAGAGGGCCTTTTACACCATCATCATATGTCAGTCCATAAACCTTAAGTTCACATGCTTCATTGGAGTCGGTATAAACACCTGAATAGGTTCCAAGGTCAAGACCTGCAAAAGCGCTAGATACAATAAATACTAAAACTAAAAGCAATTTCATAAACTCTCCTATGCTAGTTATGCAAAGAGAATAAGTAAGCATCGTCATTTATGAAATACGCAATGAGTTGGTTAGAGATCAAATTTTAGGTAGTAATTATCCCAAGCTTTTTTGGCTTCTTCTTCAACTTGGTCTTCACAATTGTCACTGGTACTACAAAGAGCGATTTCAAGGCGGTACTCAAGACGACGTTTAATATAATTAGAAACGATAGACTTCTTTTCATAATCTCTGTTGATTAATTTTATTGTATTTGCTGAAAAATAACTTTCAAGATCAGTTTCATAAAAATCAATAGCACTTATATAGTACTGAATACCATCTTTTGGATATATCTCTAGAAGCTCAGTAAGCTCCATAGAGTTTGTTCTAACATCTCGAATATAAATAGAAGCATTCAAGTCATGTTCTGCGATAATGTCTTTATAAACATCTTCATCTTCAGAGGAGTTATCTCCAAAGAAAAGAAACTCTGTATCATCAAGATCATAATGACTAATAATTTTACTTATAATTCCAACCTTGTACTTATAAGAACTCAAACTACTGCTAGACACTCTTTGATGGTAAGTCCCTATTGGAAAACCTCTTTCATAGATCCACTCTTTAGCATTATAAAGAAATTTATAAGAAGCGCTTACATAATGAAAATTAGCATCTTGCTCTTCGATATCTAAAAAGATTGATCTCATATGATCGAAACTTTTACCTTTTACAAGACCAATAATTGAGCCGAGCTTACTAAGAGTATTTGATTGTCTGATGGTATCGTCGATATCACTAATAACCACAAGCTTGGAGAAAGCGCTGATAGATATCAGGAAGATTAAAATAGTCTTATTAATGATGCTCATATAGGACCTCTTATAACGCCAGGTGTTTACTGTGTCCACAACTTAAGAACATGCCCATAAAGAAACACATTAAAAAAGCTCCTAGACCGCCTCCAGGACCAGAACCTGTAGAAATTACACCACATCCCACTGCATCTGTTAAGCCGTTTTCATCCTTTTGGGCTGAGGCTGCGACAAAACCGCTAGAGGCCCTTGTTTTATGCTCAGACACAACAACTACCCCTGCACTTATATCGTCTTCTTGAAGGCTTGAATAAGGCCCCAGACTCGCCTGCATTACAGATGGCATATTGCTATGACCAATACCAATAGTATGGCCCAGCTCATGAAGGATTGTAGGATAAAGAATCCCCCCAATATCATTATAGAGCATAGGGTGATTGCCGTTTAAAACAATCTCGGTTTTGATCATATAGGTCCCCTCGGACCATCTTGTCGTTACTGCTAATGTAGTTTGAGAGTCCCAGCCTGTTTCTGCCCCGAAATCAAAGGACCACCTTATAAGGTTTCCACTAAAGCTGGATGAAACAATATAGCTTGGACCAACATCCCAAACATCTGAGCCAATAACATCTTCCCACTCTTGAACCGCTTGATTAACTAAATTATTTAGCCTTGGACCATCTACTGGATCAATCACATATTTTTTCATTGGTATGGGAAAGTCACCCCAGTAAAAACCGCTTTGGAAATCACTTGTAAATGAATAAGTATACCCCTGAAGGCAAAAGCCTAAGCATAAGATTAAAGTTTTCAAATGGCTCTCTCTGGTTTTTAGATTGCGCGAATATCACAAACCCTATTCCCTCGAAGGGCAACAGAGTAAAGTTCGCCTTTTTCTACTTGAACAAGTCCGTGTTTTAAAATTTCAACAGACTTTTCTTGAAAATCCGCTCCTCTTAAAGGGCGATCATTTTTGAAAGTGATTTTAATTTTTGCAAGATTACTATCTACCGCTGATGCTTGCTCGATCTTTTCAACAACACCTTCAAACTCGGTAGGACATTGTAATGTTTTAAGCTGAACGTTAGCGTGAGACTTGGCTCCAATAACTCCGACAAGAAATAATAGAACACCTAGCTTTTTCATGACGACTCCTTTCGTTCTTGAATAATAAAAGCTCCTCTTCATGGGCCCTCTTGGCATTCAAGAGGAGCTTTTAATTCGATCATCCTGATCTTCTCAAGGACCAAATCCCTAGGTCCCGCTTACGTCGGTATATAGAGCAGGATTGATGCCAAGTTTTATCATGAGCTAAATAGCTAAAACCCCATAACCATGGGGCTACCGCTATGTGATTTCAATAATTTGCTTGGTGTCAAAAACAGAAACTATCGGAGACTTTTAGTCACTGATCAATAAAATTTAATGAATGAGACAATGTCAGATAACTGAGTTACACAACACAAGCTCATCAATTTCTTTTGCAAAGCCAATAGCCTCATTGCTTTTAAAATCAATAAACTTCTCTAAATTGCTTTGCATTTTTGTCGCAAACTCTTGTTCTTTATTTTGAGGACACTGAGAAAGAAAGGCCAAGGCCTTTATATGCTCTCCTTCCCCCCTGGCAAAATGATCTTTAATATCTTCCATATTTTGTTCGATATATTGCTCTCGAGCTTTTGTGACCCCTATCACTTTTAAAAATGAGCATTGCCCCCAAGAAGAAATTGATTGCGCACTACCAGTAGACATTCCTGTATAAACACCTGGATCAACAAAAGCCGTACTGGCCTCTGTAGTATTTCCACTGGAAGACATGGTTCCGTGTTTTTTAGTATTCTCAGAAATATTTAAAGGAAGATATACATACTTTTTCAGCATCCCATGTTTGTTATAGACAAATTCACCACATGGTGTTGCCATAAGAAGAGTTGGTAGAACTAAAAAAAACAAAAGAATAGCTTTCATAATGACTCCTAAAAACAAAATACTATCTGATTTAAAGTAAAGTAAATGTCGATTTTTTTTCCAATACTTCTTATTCTCACTGTAAACACTTCTTTTTCCAAGGAGATAAAAGATCTTGCCTATGATTCTGAATGGATCAAATTACTCTACTATAAAAAATCTGGTGATAAATATATAGGACTTTCTAGCAATAAAAACTTTTATATAGCCCCTACAGGTAGTACTGATCCCTATTTAGAGCTTAAAGAAAGCTTGAAACAAGCCAATCTTACAGCTCCTTATAATGACACTCATTTTCAATGTCTGTTTCCTGCTAGAACTAAGTTTCTTAAAAAGTATTTTGATATAACAGCGGTTCCAATCTGCAATAATCTAGCCTCTTGGAAAAAAAGTTATTTAGTCGATAATATTTCATTAATATTTGCTTCCCAATATGTATCTAACCCATCGTCTGCATTTGGACATACTTTTCTTCTTTTAAAATCAGATAAAATAAAAGAATACCTCCAATTAACTTTTAATTATTCTGCCGAAGTTCCCAAAGATATAAACGCAGCAATGTATGTATTAAAAGGACTCACGGGGGGCTTTGAAGGAAGTTATACTTCTTTATTTTTTATTGAAAGACTTTATCAATATGGAGATGTTGAAAACAGGAATCTCTGGGAGTATGAGCTGAACTTCACCAAACAAGAAGTTAATCTTTTTATCGATCATCTCTGGGAGCTACAAAAATTTTTTAATAGTCCTTATCTTTTTCTTACTGATAATTGTTCAGGCGTTATTCTTAGAACCATTGAGGCCATCAGACCAAGCCTGCAACTTAGAAACCATTATAAAATTGCTATCCCACCAGCTGAGTCCATCAAAGTTTTAGAAAAAAACAATATGGTGAAATCATTTAAACTGCATCTCTCCAAGCAGGCTGAACTTAAAGAACGAATCGCTCTTTTAAGTTCGGACTCTGTTCGCGTTGTTAAAACAGCGATTAAAGAAAAAGAGCTTGCTCAAATAACAAGACTGGATGAAATAGATACCCTCATTGATTATATGTCTTTTAAAAATCATGATTATAAAGGCCAGTTGCCAAATGAGCTTGAAAATTTTCAAAAAAAGATTCTTGTTAAAAGATCTAAGATGAAAGGATCTACTCAAAAGATTAAACCTGCATATAAAAAAGCTCCTCATCATTCCCATGACTATAAAAAAATAAACTTCGCACAAAGATGGATCAATGGTAGCTCTCATCAAAGTGCCTCGTTTAGACTTTTTATTCATGAGATAATGGATCCCAGTACAGGATTTCTTCCTAACTCCAGTGTGGAAATCCCAAAGCTAGAGCTTCTTTATAATAAAGACCAAGATCTCTATCTCTCAAAATTATCATTTATAAACTTTGAAAATATTAGACCTTATACTTTTTATGACCCTGCCCTTTCCTGGGGAGCTCATGCATCCTGGAAAAGGCTTCTTACAAATCTTAATCAAGATCATTATTATTTGGACTTATATTTATATGGAGGCATCTCTAGAAGCTTTTTCAATGACTCCTTCAGTCTCTTTGCAACGATTCCACTAAATTTCAGGGCCGGTAATTTTGGAACTTATGGACAAATGGCTTCAGGGTTATCCCTTGGAAGCATTTTTCAATTAGCAAAGTTTAAACTTCTCACAACGATTAATTATCATTATCAGCTAAGTGATTTTAACGTGCGAGATTTTTATAGCTTGAATACTCGTCTTCGCTACGCTCTTTCTCAAAACCATGGTCTGCATTTTGATTATCTAAAAGAAGATGAAGATTCTGGGGATTTTAAGTTCGAGGATTATTCTCTTAGCTATTCTTATTTTTTTTAAAAAAAAAGGGACTCCGAAGAGCCCCTTGATAATTACTTTTTTAGACGCGATTACATCATTCCTGGCATTCCGCCCATGCCGCCCATTCCGCCAGCTGGCATTGAAGGACCACCGTCATCTTTTTTAGGAAGATCTGCAACAAGAGTTTCAGTTGTTAGCATAAGGCCTGCAACTGAAGCAGCGTTTTGAAGAGCTGATCTAGTTACTTTAGTTGGATCAATAATCCCTGCTGCAACTAGGTCTTCGTATCTATTATCTTTAGCATTATAACCAAAAGTTTCAGACTTATTAGCTCTCACTTCATTAACAACTACAGAGCCTTCCATTCCAGCATTACCCGCAATTTGTCTTAAAGGCTCTTCAAGGGCACGTCTTACAATACGAGCTCCAAAAGCTTCTTCATCGTTAGCAACTTTAAGAGTATCAAGAACAATTGAAGCTGAGATAAGAGCTGATCCACCGCCAGGAATTACACCTTCTTCAACAGCAGCGCGAGTTGCATTTAATGCATCTTCCACTCTATCTTTTTTCTCTTTCATTTCAGTTTCTGTTGGAGCACCAACATTAACAACAGCTACACCACCAACAAGCTTAGCAAGTCTTTCTTGTAGTTTTTCTTTGTCATAGTCTGAAGTTGTTTCTTCAATTTGCTTTCTGATTCCACCAACTCTTGCTTCAACGTCAGCTTTTTTACCAGCTCCATCAACAACAGTTGTGTTTTCTTTATCAATAGTCATTTTCTTAGCAGTACCAAGATCAGTAAGCTCAGCAGTCTCAAGACTCATTCCAAGCTCTTCAGAAATTACAGTACCACCAGTAAGAACTGCTAAGTCTTTAAGCATTTCTTTTCTTCTGTCACCAAAACCAGGAGCTTTTACAGCAGCAACATTAAGAGCACCACGAAGCTTGTTTACAACAAGAGTTGTAAGAGCTTCACCCTCAACATCCTCAGCGATAATAACAAGAGGTCTACTTGTTTGAACTGCTTTTTCAAGAATTGGAAGAAGTTCTTTCATATTAGAAATTTTCTTATCAGTAATAAGAATATTTGGGCTTTCAAATGAAGCAATCATTTTCTCAGTATTTGTTACAAAATAAGGAGAAAGGTATCCGCGATCAAATTGCATACCTTCAACAACATCTAGAGTTGTTTCAGCAGTTTTTGATTCTTCAATTGTAATAACACCCTCTTTACCAACTTTGCTCATAGCTTCAGAAAGAAGTTTCCCAATTTCATAGTCACTATTCGCTGAAATTGTTCCAACCTGAGTTACTTCTTCATCAGTAGAAATCTTTTTAGACATTTCCTGAAGTTTTTTAACAACAGCATCAGTAGCCTTATCAATTCCTCTTTTCAGATCCATTGGGTTGTGACCTGCAGCTACAAGTTTAACACCTTCTCTGTAGATTGCTTGAGCAAGAACAGTTGCAGTTGTCGTTCCATCACCTGCATCATCATTTGTTTTTTGAGCAACTTCTTTAACCATTTGAGCGCCCATATTTTCAAAAGCATTCTCTAGTTCGATTTCTCTCGCTACAGAAACACCATCTTTAGTAATATGAGGTGCACCAAAAGATTTTTGGATAACAACGTTTCTACCTTTCGGTCCTAGAG
>CAYGJN010000086.1:0-12614 GCA_964350135.1 uncultured Bacteriovoracaceae bacterium
CAAGCCCTCCCACCAATAACCGCACTTGACGAAGATAGAGCTGAACCATTTAAAGATTTTAAAAAGGCAGAGCTTAGTTTATCAGAGGTGGACTTTAAACTTGAGCGTTATAAAGTAGAAGAAGATAATTTCAAAGAACATAGATGGTCACTTGACCACAGACTTTACTATAAAAAATAGAGGACAATTATGAAGGTTTTATTGCTAATAAGTTTAATAGCTCTTATTTCTTGTAACAGTGAGAAAAAAGAAAATAAAAATCCAGATGGGACCTTTGCCATAACGGTAGGTTCAACTCCACCAAGTATAAATCCTATTGACTCTAGTACTGTTGGTGCATCTACAATTCAGTCCTATGTTATTGAAGGCCTTTTAGATATTGATATTGATACTTATGAGTATAGACCTGGCCTTGCAAAGTCTTGGACTGTTAGCCCTGATGGAATGACTTATGAGTTTACTTTACGTGAAGGAGTAACTTGGCATGATGGAAAACCCCTAACTGTTGAGGATGTGAAATTTTCTTTTGATATTATTTTTAAAGATACTTATCAAACTGCAGTGGCAAGATCGTATTTTTCTAATTTTCATTCACCCGAAATTATTGGACCTCATACGATCCGCTTTAAGGCAAAGACTCGCTATCATAAGAACCTGACAGTTCTTGGCAGTGGAGGTTACTTCGCGATTGTTCCAAAACATATTTATGATGATCCATCTGATAAATCAGAATTAAATAAAACAATTATTGGATCTGGCCCTTATATTCTTAAAGAGTTTAAAAGAGGAAAATGGGCAAAGCTTGAAAAAAACCCTAATTGGTGGGGACGAAATATTGATCATATGAAAGATCAATATCATTTTGGAAGAGTTATTCTGCGCTTTATAAAAGGCGAGACTGCTGAGCTTGAAAATTTTAAAAAGGGTAATTTAACTTTTCTTCAGATGAATCCTGAAATGTATGCCAAAAAATCAGAAGGCGGAAGCTGGGGTAAGAAATATCATAAAGTTAAAGGTGAAAATGATTCAGTGAAGGGATATTCATTTATTGGTTTTAATTTAGAAAAACCAATGTTTAAAAGTGTTAAAGTAAGAAAAGCTCTTTCGCATTTAGTAAATAGAGAGCTTATGATTGAAAAATTTAATTTTGGTATGAGTATGCCTGCAAGTGGCCCTCAGTATGTACAAAATCCCTATGCTGATAAAAAACTTAAGCCTATTGATTTTAATCCAGAGGAAGCCCTTAAACTTTTAAGGTCTGATGGTTGGAAGGATAGTGATGATGATCAAGTTCTTGATAAAAACTTAAATGGAGTAAAAACTCCTTTAAGGTTTACTCTTTTAATTCCAAATAAAGATTTTGAAAAATTTCTTACGATTTTTAAAGAAGATGCCAAAAGAGCTGGTGTTGATGTGGTTTTAAAGCTTATTGAATGGAGCAGTTTTATGAAACATCTTGATGAGAGAAGCTTTGATATGGTTATGCTTTCCTGGGGAGGCGGAGGAGTTCATTGGGATCCGAAGCAGGTTTGGCATTCAGATTCAATCGCAAACTCTGGGTCAAATTTTATATCTTATAGAAACAAAAAAGTTGATAAACTTATAATGAAAGCAAGGGTTACTCTTGATCCAGAAAAAAGAAAACCTATCTTGCAAGAAGTTTATAGAAGAATTGCAAATGATGTGCCTTATATCTTTTTGTTTAATAGAAAATATGAGCTTTATGGATACCAGGATGGTATCTGGAGACCAAAGGATTTATTTAAATATGATTTTGGCCATAGCTATTGGAAGTTAGCGGAGTAATATGCAGACTTATATTCTAAGAAGGCTTTTATCTGTTATTCCAACCTTGTTTGGAATAACAATCATTGTCTTTATAATTATAAATCTTGCACCTGGTTCTCCAATTGAGCAAAAAATTCAACAGATTAGATTCTCTGGAGAAGCAAGTACTGCAGGCTCAGCGGTTATTACAGATGAAGTGATTGAGTCTTTAAAAAAGCAATATGGTTTTGATAAACCTCTTCATATTCGCTATTGGATTTGGATCAAAAATCTTTCTCGTCTTGATTTTGGAAAATCTTTTTCTTATGAAGAACCTGTACTAGATGTGATTGCCTCCAAGTTCCCTGTTTCTTTGCAGTTTGGGATTGTTTCATTATTTTTAAGTTATTTAATATGCATCCCCTTAGGAATAATGAAGGCAATGAAAAAAGGATCTCGTTTTGATACTATATCGAGCCTGCTTCTTTATATTATGTACGCCACCCCAAGTTTTATGCTTGCAATTGTTCTAATTGTTTTTCTAAGTGGAGACACTTTCCTTAGTATATTTCCCATAGGTGGACTTACTAGCGATTATTATGAGGATATGAGTTTTTGGAATCAAATAATTGATAGAATCCATCATTTCATACTCCCTCTTGTTTGCTATATGATTGGGCAGTTTACAACCCTTACCATACTTATGAAAAATTCAGTATTAGATGAAATAAAAAAAGACTATATAAGAACTGCTCGAGCAAAAGGTCTTTCGGAAAAAACTGTTTATCTTAAGCACGCTTTAAAAAACGCATTAATTCCTATTGTCACAGGACTTGGAAGTTTTATTTCTGTGTTCTTTGCTGGATCTTTATTATTGGAGACGATTTTTCAATTAGATGGAATAGGTCTTTTAAGTTACCAGTCCATTCTTGAAAGAGATTATAACGTAATTATGGGAAATGTTTTTATCCAAAGTTTTCTTTTTCTAATAGGAAACCTTATCAGTGATATTGCTTATGTGATGGTTGATCCAAGGATAGACTTTAGATGATTGAGAAATTTTTTAAAAATGAACATTCATTAAAACGCTATCGACGCTTTAAAGAAAAAAAGCTTGCTGTGTACTCATTATTAATTCTTCTTTTTTTCAATATAATGAGTTTTACTGCTGAGCTTTGGTCAAACTCAAAACCTCTTATCATGAGTTATCAAGGTAAAATCTATGTTCCAGTGATAAATGATTATCATCCTAAAGAGTTTGGCATTACAGATACATTGGTTGTGGATTATAGAAGTTTGTTATTAGATGAGAACGACTGGTCCTTATGGCCGATTTTTAATTGGGACCCTTTTGAAAAAAATGAAAATGTTGAAAGTTACCCAGCTCCTCCTTCTTCAGTGAATCCTCTTGGAACGGATGATAGGGGCCGTGATGTCTTTGCAAGGCTTCTCTATGGACTACGGTATGGGATGATCTACGCTATTGCCGTTTGGTTTTTAACTTTTATTTTTGGAGTCTCTGTTGGTGGGGTTATGGGATTCTTTGGAGGAAAAGTTGATTTTCTAGGGCAAAGAGTTGTAGAGGTCTTAAGTACTGTGCCTCAGTTTTTTCTTTTAATAATACTTATTTCTATCTTTCAACCCAACCTTTGGCTCTTAGTTTTTGTGTCTTGTTTATTTGGATGGATTCCTATTAGCTATTATGCTAGAGGTGAGTTTTTAAAAAATAGAAAACAGCCCTATGTTGAAGCAGCAGAGTCCCTTGGAGTGAGTAAATGGGTTATTATTTTTAAACATGTCCTTCCTAATTCATTAACACCAGTTATTACATTTAGCCCTTTTGTTATTGCTGCAAATATTACGGCTCTTGCAAGCCTTGATTTTCTTGGCTTTGGTCTTGAGATCCCAACACCTAGTTGGGGTGAAATGCTCGCTCAGGCGCAAAAACATTTTACTATTGCCTGGTGGCTGGCCGTCTATCCCTCCATCTGTCTTTTTAGTACTCTAACTCTTTTAAATCTCATTGGTGAAGGCGTAAGGGATGCCCTTGACCCTTACAAGAACTAATAAGCAAATGCTAAAGATTTCAATAGATTAAGCCGATTAATGGAGTGATGAGATCAATCATTCTGTGCTTAGTATTTATGTTTTCCATAAAGGCCTTTTCACAAATTTGCGAAATGAGTGAAGGTTATGTCATGGGTTGTGAAGAGGGAACATGCTTGATTGGAAACCTTGAAGCAGATAATGCAGCCGAACTCCCAGAGATACCGCCAGAAGTTATAGAGAAGGTTTGTAATAATAATTTTTTAGACATTATACAAACGGACTCAGACATTTCAGATTTTATTTATGCACTTGAGTCAGCTCTTATGGAACAATGTGATGAGGACTTTGTAGATGAGCCATGTCCTGAGTTTCTAAGTGGTTTAATGAGCTACCTTGAAAAATTAGACATACTTGAAGTCGATGATGGTAATCCTGATATTGAATTCTTGGACTTTGCCGATGATTTTGTTGATTTTTCAACTGGGGATTACTTCTCTCCTGGAGGCGAGGTTGCAACTCCTGAGGTAACCAGCGGGGAAGTTGAAGATGATTCAGTTGATCTTATCTGGTATATAAATCCATCAGAGGAATTTTATCCACCTGAGTACGTTGATGAAAAAAGAATAGAAGGAAAAGGAAGTATTTCTATCGAAGCTGAGCTTCTTTTAAATTCTATAGAGCTTGTCTGCAATTATGAATGCCCACTCAAGAGTGAGCCTTCAATTGAAGCACTTTTTATAGATGTTTTAAAAATGAGTGGAGTAGAAAACCTTGAAGATAACTCTGCTCTTTATTGCGCGCTTTTAGATTATTATAAAAGCTGTGGTCAGCTAGACGATATAGAATCAGTCAGAGGCCTCATCGATATAATTGAAGGCGAAGATTTTATCTTAAACTGTCCAATTGCTAATCAAATCTGAGTTTTGATAATTTTATTTTTGTTTTATTCTCTTTTCCGTCTCTTAAATAAAGGACTTCGATTTCATCACCAATACGAAATTTCTCAAGAGCGTGATAGATATCATCGAAGTTATTCACTTTTTTTCCAGCAACTTCCAGAATAATATCTCCTATATAATAACGGCCCCTTTGATCCCTTTTCATTCCTGTAATGCCTGCTTTTTGAGCAGGTCCGCCTGGGATAACACCGCCTATAACAATTCCTTTTTTGACATCAAACTGTTTTTGAATTCCTGGGTGAATAAGAGTGATACCAATTCCAGGACGTTTAACTTCACCATAACGAATGATTTCATTTACAATACGAGTAATTGTATCAACAGGTACAGCAAACCCAAGACCAGCACTTGATCCACTTTTAGAAATAATCATTGTATTCATTCCAATGAGTTCACCATTTGTATTAACAAGTGGGCCACCTGAGTTCCCTGGATTAATAGCTGCATCGGTTTGAATAACATCACGTATCTTCGCACCACCAATACTTTCAATTTGTCTTCCAAGGGCAGAGATAATTCCTGCTGTTACTGTATGATCGAGACCAAATGGGTTACCAATTGCCATAGCACCTTGTCCAACTTGCAGGGTTGACGATTTACCTGGGTTAATCGGTATAAGCTTTGATGGTTTTTTCTTAAGTCTTAAAACTGCGATGTCTTTATTTTTTTCGCCACTAACAAGTTCGGCCTCATATTGTTTTTTGTCTTTATAAAATGAAACATAGAATTTCTTGCCACCTGCGACCACATGGTAGTTTGTGATTATATGTCCGGCCCTGTCCCAGACAAACCCAGTTCCTGCACCTCTTGGAACTTCAATAGTGCCATACTCCCAAGTCCTAGCTTGTTGAACACTAGAGACGTTTACAACAGAAGGAACAACCTTGTTATAAACATTTATATTATTTTCTTCCCATTTTTGAAGAGATGAAAAACATTGAAAACTTAACGTAATTAAAACTAACAATAGCTTCATGGGAGGCCTCCCGATAAAATTAAAGTGATTTAGATGCTCTTAACTCAAAATAAATGAAAAAAGCAAAATAGCATAAAATTATACTTCCAAGAGAAAGAAGTGCAAGAGCACATGTGATAAGCCTAACAATCGGAAGCTCTATATTTGTGCGTAGAGAGATCCTATGGCAAACACCTAGAAGCTTATCTTGGTAGTAATCATAGAGTTCATGCTCATTTGGAAGCACGATCCAAAGTAGTAAATAAATAGCAATAGCAATACCAAAGCAAAAACTAGTTAGGACAAATCCAGCACGAACAAGATTGGGATGAATATTAAAAGACTTTCCTAAACCTTCGCAGACGCCGCCAAGAACACCGTTTGATGATCTGACTAATCTGTTTCTTATGCTATGACCGTAAACATCCATAATTGCTGCTTTGTATGCTTGAACATTCTGTAATTGGCTGAAAATATATATGATAAGATTCCCTCTTTCAAGCAACCCTATAGAAAGGATTAACGCGTTGGGTAATATTGAGTTTTTTGATCGATACAAAGGATCCATTGAGACCGAGAAAGTTTATGGTGAGGCCATGGTTAAATGGCTTTATGAAAGCAATGGGGGGCATTTTTTAGGTCACCTACTATGCAAAAAGCCTTTGAGCTATCTCTACGGACTCTACCAAGACCTTCCACTGAGTAAGTCTAAAGTTGCTCCTTTTATTGAAAAATTCCATATCAATATGGATGAATACCTCCCTGAAAAAGGGCGTTCTCAAGAAGATCCATACTCAAGTTTTAATAAATTCTTTATTAGAGAGTTTAAGGAAGGGGTCAGAGACTTTGGAGAGAGTTCATCCTTGGCCGCTCCGGCCGAAGCAAGGTATTTAGGTCATGAAAGGATTTCTCCTGAGACTACATATCCAGTTAAAGGAGATTTTTTAACTGCTAAAGATCTTTTAAGCTCACCAAAATGGGAAAACACTTTTGAAGAGGGACCTTTGCTAATAGCAAGACTTTGTCCTGTGGATTATCACCGTTATCATTTCCCTGATGATGGAAAAGTTCTTGATAGTTATCCAGTTCATGGTGAGTATCATTCAGTAAACCCTATTGCTCTAAGTTATAAAAACGATATTTTTATTCGTAATGAGAGGTTTGTGACAATTCTTGAGACTGAGAACTTTGGAAAAATTGCTTATATTGAAGTAGGAGCAATTTGTGTTGGAAAAATTATTCAATCTCATAATTTAAAAGATGATTTTAAAAGAGGTCAGGAAAAAGGGTATTTTCTTTTTGGTGCTTCAACAGTTGTTATTTTAGGCGAAAAAAATAAATGGCAAATCAGTCATGATATCCTTAACAATAGTAAAAATAAGCGAGAGACTTATATTAAGCTTGGGGATGCAATAGGAGTTAAAATTGATAAATAATATGCACCGACTTACTTATTGGGCCTATTTCTCTTTATCTCTTTTTCTTTTTATGTCGTTTAGTCTAAGTGCACTTCACCATATTTTTATTTTGGTTCCAGGTCTTTATTTTAGCCGCCAATATTTCAGACTGAATAGGTTTAGCACAAAAACCAGCGAGTTCTTCCTTGGCCTTATGGTCATTACTGCAATTTTTTCACTTATGGCAAATGCTTCTGACTTGAGTTTCTTTGAAGGAATTGCAAAGCTTAAATATTTTCTTTTAGGGATCTTAAGCATTCCGGCTTTGATAGATACAACAAAAAACTATTTAAATGTAAGAAGAATAAGATTACTGCTTAATGCTTTTTTTGTTTCAACAACTATTGCAAATATATCTGGAATCATTGCACTTTTTACGGGTTATCATTTTTTGAGAATGAAAGCTTCATGCAATCTTGCGCAAGCATGTGGGATGTATGGAATGACAATTACTTATGGTTACAATGTTGAGCTCTTGGCATTATTGTTCTTATCATTTTATGTTTATCGAAAAAACTTAAACCATTTATATAATGATAAAATTTTCTATGTAGCTCTTGCCGCTGCAATGTTGGGTCTTTATTTTTCATACTCTAGAGGTGGAATGATTGGTTTTATTGTTGCATTCCCACTAGTGTTCTTGGCAAAAAGTGAAAGTCTTCTTAAAAAGTTCTATGGACTTTCAGCAGTTTTACTTATTGCAATTATTGTAGCAATGGGCTTTGGCGTAAAAACGAAAGTTTTTTCTAGATACACAATGGCCTTTGAAAATGAATCTAATAGAGAAAGAATAAGTCAGTATATGGCTGCTCTTTATGCATTTAAATAAAACCCAATTTTTGGTATAGGGTTTTGATACTTTGAGGGTGATTCGCTGAGATTGAAAAAGAAATATGATCTTTGGGTTATTAAAGAATTTAAAGGACATGCTCATAATAATTACCTTGAGTTCTTAGCAGGTGCTGGAATCTTGGGGTTTATTGCGGTGATCGGTTTTCATTTTTTCTGGCTTTTAGAAATTTGGAGATCAACTCTTATAGTTAAAAGTATTTTTCTGCCATTTTTTGTGGGTTTTTCATTTTCCGGGCTTTTCCAAAGTACAATTATTGATGGCGAAAATATGTTTTTTGTAATGGCCATCTATAGTATTTTTAAATGTATTCAATTAATTGATAAAAGGTATTTAATAAAGTTTGCTAAAAATCCAAGCTGACTTTTAAGGGAAAGTGATCGGAAGGGTAGATCCCGTCATAGGAAGTTGAATCAAGAGCAGCTGAATTTATTTTAAATCCTCTAGAAAGTAGCCAATCAATTCTGCATCCATCATGTTCAAGTCCATTAAATTTGTGAAATGAAGTTTGTTCATCTAAGTCTTTTATTTTCCAAGCATCTTCAAGCTTTAGTCCAATAGTAAGGGTGCTCCAAACATTTCCGGAAGCTTTTTCATTAAAGTCTCCAGTGAGCACAAGTGGAGTATTTACTGGGGCTATTTTTGAAATTTGCTCTTTTAAAACTAAAGCCTGTGCTTTTCTTGTTTCCCCTAGAATATGGTCAAGATGAGTATTGAAAAAATAAAAATCCTTTTCGTTTTTAATTGCCCTAAATTTTGCCCAAGTACAAAGCCTTGGAAAACTAGAGTCAAACGAACTTGATCCCGCAACCTGAGGAGTTTCTGAAAGCCAAAAATCTCCTGAATCTAAAACTTCAAAAAGTTCATCATTAAAGTAGATGCAAGGATACATCCTGTTTTTTAGCCATATTCTATTCTGGGATATGAGTTTCATATTAAGAAGCTCTTCAAAGTCTTCTAATTGATGCCTTCGTCCCTCTTGGGTTCCAACAATATGTGGGGCAAAGGAGAGTAAGTTATCTCTTAAAAGTTTTCTTCGTGATTTCCATGACTTATTACCAGTCTCAGGGTCATCGAAAAGGATATTACTACTTATGACATTAAGCTCCATAAATTATATTATACCATCGTTATTTTAAAAAAATTAAAGTATAAAAAGGCATGACAGTAAGCACCTTTAGACCCATGGATATTCCTCAATTTATAGACCTCACAAGCCTTTCCGGAGATGAATCAGACTCAGAACTTAAAACCCTTTGCGAAAGAGCTCAAAAATATAAAACAGCAAGTATTTGTGTTTATCCAAAGTTTGCCGAATTTTGTTTGGCATACGCTCAGGACCTTAGGATTTGTGTAGTAGGAGATAATTTCCCAGGCGGTGTGACTCACGCGGATACTAAAAAAGCTATTGAGCTTGGAGTTCATGAAGTTGATATTGTTATAGATCTTGATAAAGTAAAAGCCTCAAACATGAGTGGTGTGCAAAAAGATATTGAAAACGTAAAAGAGCTTTGTTTGAAAAAAAATACTCTTTTAAAAGTGATTCTTGAAACTTGTGAACTTAATCATTATCAAATATCGGAGCTTTCAAAAATCTCTATTGATGCGGGAGCAGATTTTATTAAAACTTCGACTGGGAAAAGATCTGGAGGAGCGAGTATGGAAGCTGTTCAGTTAATGTGTGAGGTGATTAAAAAATCAGGCAAAAAAATTGGTATCAAACCTTCAGGGGGAGTCCGCACTTATGGTGATAGCTTAAGATATTTAGACATCGTAGAAACAATACTTGGTCCTTCTTGGTTAACGCCAAAACTTTTTAGAATTGGCGCCAGCAGTTTATTAGATGAAGTGATAAATTATGAATCATGAATTATCTCGCTTCCTTGATTGGGTTGCGACAAAAATTAAACATGTTCCCTTACAGGCGAGACAAGAGATTATAGATCAAATAAGAGAGTATTTGATTGATGCCCAATATGCTCAGAATGTGAGCTTTGACACGATTATTTTTGGTATAGGCGATAAGATTCAATTTATTAATGGCTTTTTACTAAGAGCTGGCGAGAGACCTTTAAAACAACCAGCTGCAGGTTTTAAAAAACTAATGCTTGTCATGGGTGTATTAGGAATTGTTTTTCTTGTAGGAAGTTTTGCTTTTTATCAATATATAAAAACTCAGTTTGATTTTGATATGGCTGATGGCAAGATCAAGGTTTTTGGACAAGATGTTGATATCGATACTCAAATGACGACAGTTCCTTCTCGGTTTAACTCTGGAGGACTTCAAAGTGCTGGTAAAAAGATTGTAAAAAAACAAATATCATTACCGACAACAACTAATTTAATGGCCATTACTTTAGGAAATACCAAATCTACTATTAATTTCACAAAGGGCGATTCTTTCAATTTAGATTGCGAAGTCGGAGCAAGTGAACAAGTCGTTATCAATACGAATTCAAGTGCTGTTGTTAATATAGGTGGTAGATCTAATTGTGATATTCAAATTCCGGATCGTCTTGAACTTGTTGTTAATTATTCTGATGGTCGCTTAGCACTTGATCGTCCGAAACAAAGTTTTACAATTAACTCGGAAAAAGGAGATCTTTCCTGGATTAAAGAGCTTTCATCTGAGTATCAAGTTTTTTATAATGTTAAGACTGCTAATGTTTCTGGAAGTGTACAAAATATCTTAAATAATACTTCAAATAATAAGGCCCAAATTAATCTAAATGATGGAAGAGTCCATTTTATTGACCCGTCTTAAGTTCTTTTTGTAAAAATTGATAAAAAGATTCAGCCGCTGGCGATTGTGTTCTTCTTGTTATTTTTGCTAGAGAAATTGGATTTTCAAGTGTTTTCTTTTTGCCAGGTAAAATTCTGATTTTTTCTTTTCTAGATTCTAGTTTTTCAATCATATGGTTTGGCAAAATCCCTGCTCCAAGATTTTCACTTACAAGCCTAGCAACTCCCTCAACATCCATAAGGGTTGATCGAATATTAAGCTTGATAGAGTGAAACTTGTGATGGTGCTTAAACCATTTTTGCAAAAGGCTTTCTTTGTCACTGTATTTTATATAATCAAGGGTTTCAAAGAATTTTTTTTCAGCACTGGCCTTGAGATTGTGATCTTTAAGGTATTTAAGCCCAACACATAAATGAAGAGTTTCCGTATAGACCTTTTGTTGATCAATGGATGGATCCATTTGATATTCATCGACTACTGCCATATCAAGACTCCCATCTAAAAGTAGCTGTTCCATCTCAGAGGCAAATCCGTAGGTAAAACGAAAATTTACTTTTGGGTTTTCTTTTGCAAATTGTCCTGCAATTGGCAGAACAACTGAGTTTCCAAACTCAATAGGGACACCCAAGCTGATATGGCCATAAAGCTCATTTTGCTTGGAAGTGATGGTGCCAAGAGCTGTTTCTATGTCTAGGAGATTAGATGAAACTCTCTCGTAAAGCTCTTTTGCCTGACTCGTAGGAATAAGCCTGTGCTTGACGCGATCGAAGAGTTGTACCTCAAGGAGCTCTTCTAATTGCTTCATATGTTGGCTGATTCCAGACTGGGTGAGAAAGAGCTCTTCAGCTGCCTTGGTCATACTCCTGTGCTTATAAACACATTCAAAAATTCTTAAATAGTTAAGGTTAATTTTATCAATTAGCATTAATTTATTTTATCAGGGTATTTAGTGTGACAAAAGGGGAGCCAATTGAGGTTTTCTTTTCTATAATTATTCTTCTTTTAAGGTGCAAATATGCTTTATGATGCTGCAAGGCAGTTCTCTTATAGAATTGTCGCCAAACAAATTTCTTCCTTTAGTCGATATTACGACTCTTTAACTCAATTAAATAAGCTTGAGTGGGATGACACAGTCTTATTTGATAATGTCGAAAGTCAAAATAAAGACCAAAGTACTATTGAAGATATAACCATTCAGGAAGAAGGAACGAGAGACCTTTATCTTTTAAATGGTAATCTAAATTATTCTTATAATATCCAAGAAATGTTTGAAGACCTTTATAAAAAAACCACAAGAAGCTCAAGAGTTGCTTGTCTTGTTTATAATCATTACCTTTCCTATGTTTTCTCCCTTTTGAATTTATTTGGTTTGAGAAAAGGAAGTCCTCTTAAAACATTTGTAACAGATATTGATTTACAAGGAATATTAAGGCTCTCTCAATTTGAGATGGTATATGAAAAGAACTTGGTTTATTTTCCATTTTTCTTTTTTGGACTTGGAACTTATATCAATAAACTAATAAGTCTTATTCCATTTGTTAATCGATTTTCATTTCTTTACCTTGTTGTCATTCGACCTGTAAAAAAGGCCACTAAAGATTCAGTGACGATTATTATTCCTGCCAGAAATGAGAAAGGTAATATTCGCTCTGCTCTTGAGCGTATTCCAGACCTTGGTTGTCCTATAGAAGTAGTTTTTGTTGAAGGAAACTCCAGTGATGGCACCTGGGAAGAAATAGAAGCAGTCTCAAAAGAAGAGCAGTATTTAAAAAAATACAGCATTCAAATAATGAAACAACCAGGCAAAGGAAAATACGATGCGGTCAAGGTAGGC
>CAYGJN010000087.1:0-2237 GCA_964350135.1 uncultured Bacteriovoracaceae bacterium
AAAACAAGAACAAGAAAGTGAGTAAAGAAATTAGTTTCACTCTAGCACCTCTATTTCATATTGCTCTTTCAACACTTCCAAATAGTTTTCAGGGACTTCATCACACATAGTTTTAGACGTTGTTAAGTATTGATGAAAACGTAATAAGTACTTAGGATTTTGATTAAAATATGGGTCTGTAGATGCACCCTCTTTAATTTTATTTTGCTCAAGAAAGCTTAAAACAGCTTTTTTAATATCTGGTTTATTCTTTAAATCCTCAAGCTCGGTTGCCATGGATAATGCTAAATAATGGACGGCCCCAATACCCATGGGGTTTTTATCTTTCAGTACTGAAATAACAATTTCTTTCACCTCTCTATGATAAGAAAATTCTGAAAGGGCCTGCAATGATACAGCCGCAGAAATAGGATCCCTTGAGACTTTAAAAACTTTTGGACTGTAAATGAACCCTCCTTCTCCATAGGGAGCAGCCTCGGAAACAGTTCCCATACCAGAGGTATATGGTGTAGCGGGAGCTGGGGGCATGGTCGGCCATTTTGCTGATGGGGCTAGTGACGTTTTCATCGTTAACTCACTTGGAACATATGGCTCGGACTCAGTAGCAAAATCTGGTGAACTATAAGAACCAGATAAATAAGGGGGAAGCACTTGTTCAATTGCTTTTTCAAACTGTTTTTTAAAGTATGAGCTCTTACCCTTAAAGTCTCTTGTGGCCAACTCTCCAAGTAGTTCTCGCTTTTGATCAATCTGCTCTTCAATTTCATATTGGGCCTTAAGCTCTTTCACACTATCTTTTGAGAAATTATGATGATCATTTATTTTTTTCTCTACGGAATTACAGTCAACACAAGAGGAAGGTATTCTTTTTTGTTTGAGCACAGCACTTTTTCTGGGGGCGTAAGCAATCTCTCCTTTCTCCCAGGCCATAGAACCTTTTGTGCCTTGTTTTATAAAATAGACTGGAATATTTTTATCTTTAAACGCTTGTGGCACCTCACTACCCTCAGGAATTAATGCATAAGATACGTCATCCAAAGTAAGCTTTCCCCAGACCTGGGCTTCACAATAAATAAAGTCACATTTATAGCCATGATCCTTTTTATCTCTAAAACTCATTGAGCTTAAAATTGGAGACCCCCTGAATTCACGTGTGGCCAGGCTGTCCCACGGGGAAAACGTTGTTCTTGAGTTAATACTATTTTTAAAAACCACTGCAGAATTTCCGTAAGTAATTGGAGCACTAGGAAAAAAAGAATCTTCTAAATGATTCTTAGCTAAAACATTTAAACCAGAATATTTTGGAAGAATATCCTTTGACTTTGAGCTATAGCCAACCATACTACCAATCATTTTTGTTTCTGCCTGGTAGCGCATTTCTCTACAGTCACATCCACCAGTAGTTGCTGTTACATGTTGATTTTGGAATCCGTAGAGTCCAATAGAATCCCATAGCCCCATATCAGCTAAAAGCATAACTTCACTATGCTCTGCTACTGTTGTTTCTTCATCACCGCCACGTATTTTGTCACAACCATTTTCAATTCTATCAATTAATGCTTCTGCTAAAGCTTCCGAGCTATAGTTTCGTAACTCACTTGGTGTAATAAAACCTTTATACTGAAGCTTAGGAACTGTTATTTTTTCTGTATCAATATTCCCCAGAGCAAGCTCAATCTCTGATGTAATAGTATCAACATCTGCACAGACATGAGATGCTGGCTCGGCAGTATAGCTTGAAGAAAGGAACATCAAGCTCGCAAATAAAGTAACTCTTTTTAACATTAATAAACTCAACCAATAATCTAGAGATTAGTCTCTCGGTTTATTATCGAAAGATTGAGAGGAGGTCTTTAGAGACCACGTAAAGAGCTCAGGTATACGTGAGAATTAAATGACTTTTCTTCCTAAATCCAAGGAGCATTACCGAGTGGTCGTGACACCTAAATGCGTAAGCATTTTGGGAGCCAAAGCAAGCGTTAGCGCAGCGTAGTTAGATAGAAAGTTTTGACAAGTTTTAACCTCAAAAATACGCTGGAATCCGCCCACCCATTGCAGGTGCTAACGCTTCTGCAAATGCTTTACGGTAAAGCGATCGTCAATTTTCTTTGCAAATTGGACGTATTGCATGGTGGTCGTGACAAGGATTGAACTTGTGACCCCCTCGATGTCAACGAGGTGCTCTCCCACTGAGCTACACGACCGATTTAGGTTTAGGATTTTAATATATTCTGTTG
>CAYGJN010000087.1:2337-12481 GCA_964350135.1 uncultured Bacteriovoracaceae bacterium
GCACATGCTCTTTGTCAAAAGCCTTCGGACTTTTTTGACAAAGGCACAACCGTAAAGCTTTGACGCCAAAATGCTAACGCATTTTGATCGCAAGCACCCACTGAGCTACACGACCGATTTAGGTTTAGGATTTTAATATATTCTGTTGGCACATGCTCTTTGTCAAAAGCCTTCGGACTTTTTTGACAAAGGCACAACCGTAACCGAAGCCGACTGATTAGGGAGGCTAAGGCTGACGCCAAAATGCTAACGCATTTTGATCGCAAGCAAAAAGGCCCTCAGAAGAGGGCCTATACTATTTAACAATTTTGTTATCTAAAATTAAAAACTAGAATTATTCTGATTCATAAGAGGGCCCCAAAAAGCCTTTGGACCTTGACCAGATGGCCTAGACTTAACCACAGCTGTAAGATAAGCTTTAGGAGTCTGCTTACAAGCGTATTCATGAGTTGGAGTATCAGCAAGCTGTGTTGAGTTCACACTTCGAGCATCAATTTCGATTGCTCTTAATACCAGAACTTCATCTCTATCCACTTGAATATCACTAAAATCATACATAGACTCAACATTGATTGGGTCTAAAATCTTTCTTTGGTCTGCTTGAGGAATAATTTGATTTGTTCTTAAAATTCCACAGCTACCATTAATTCCTTTACCACAAACCTGATACTTAACTCTGAACTTAGAGACTTGAACATGTCTTTCGGCCTTAAAAAGAATTTCAGTAGGATTTCTTACTGTTCCACCAAAATGAGTTTTTCCATGAAACTGACAACTTCCTTTACTTTTATTCTTACCAGCCTTTTCCTTTGATCCATAAACAATATTATCTTGAGCCTCAACTTTTTTTCTAAGAACAATCTCAACATCTTTCATTGCAACTGGAAGTAGGGTTGCTATTCCTGAAACAGTGTCGATACTAAGTGGATCAACCACTTCAATTTTCCACTCCCCAAGATTTCCAATATTTTGACAAGCTCCCAGGCCAACACCGGCATAGTCATTTGGACCAACACTTAAGCTAGCTCCAATTTCTTGAGTTGAGCATTGGTTACCATTTTGGAAAAGAGTAATCTTTGCCCTTGGTGAACTAAAACTATCTCCCCTGTTTTGCGCCTTGAGGCGGACACCTGCAAGTTTGTATTCATGAAATTTAATACTAGGGTTATGTAGTTCTTTATATTCCCAAAGAGCTCTTTTAATATCTAACCGTGCTGTCTCAGCCCCCATTAAAGAAAACGAGATTGTCTCTTCGTTGCCGCTCTGGGCAAAAGAGCTAAAAGATAGGGCCAGGGCCATTGCCATAATAATTGGTTTTTTCATTGAATTTTCTCCTCAAAAAGATATGTAACTCAGTACTAATCTCCTTAAGGCAATTTTCATTCAAGAAAGCCTGTAATACTTACAGATATTTCAAAACTCACTATAGAGAAAAAGCTCGTTGACAAAGAACCAGCGGATTATTAGAGTGGTCTCCTGTCAAAACACACGTATGTGGGCGTTTAGCTCAGCTGGGAGAGCGCTACCCTTACAAGGTAGATGTCGGCGGTTCGATCCCGTCAACGCCCACCATTTTCCCGATCAGATTCCCCCATAGACATTGTCACCTCTCCTTCAAGCTAGGTCACATATCATATATATGCTCCCGTCGTTTTCAGTCGAGCTTCCTTGTCTATGGGAGAATTTGATTTGGGAAAACTTATGGAGATGACGGGATTGAAAAGAAAGAGCGCGGCATAGTCAAAAGTCTCAATGAGAGCTTTGATTTAGCGAGTGGCCTCGTCTCCGAGGCGAATATCTGGAAGGTTATGAACGGGAGGAACGATCCCGTCAACGCCCACCATATGTAAAGGTCTTCGAACCACTTTTTCCCAAAAAAAAAGGGGAGCCGGCGATTAACGCCAGCTCCGTGTTTATGTGGGTCTCGCCCACAAAGTAGTGAATAGTCAAATCTTTAGGCCCAAGTTCTATTTTATGGACTAGTTTTTTTATGAGCTTACCTTGAAGCTCAGGACATAAATGTTGGGTGAAGATGCTCTTAAACACCGCTAGAAATTCCCTCCAGACTTTTTCTTATCCCATTCTAAAGAATGAATCCAGGGCCTGGACAAACTCTTCAAGTAGCTTCCAATATACGACGACACCATATTTAAAAAACGGTGAGGTTTTTATTAAAACGACGATATCTCATGATCAACGACGTGAAAGCGCTTGCTTTACTGAAATTGCTACTGACGAGATTCTTTTTGAAGATTTTGAAAGTGATTTCAAATATTACCGTTCTTGCATAATGGCAGTTGGAAATGATTAAGTCTGTTTAATAATTCCACCCCCAGGACTAAAACTGTTCTATAAAAGATTGGCCACTCTTGAGAGATATTTCAGCTAAAAACTACTGGAAAAGGCTCAAATCCTAAATAACACGCTTGAATGGCACTTCTTCTATAGAGACATTTTACTCAAATATAAGTATTATTTAATAAAAATGGATTGAGAACAAATGGAAATCAAAATTGATGTTGTAGGAAAAATTATTTCTGGTGATGATAAAGGAAGATTTGTCAAAATTCAGAATGACTCGCAAAACACGGGTGGTTTTCTTGTTTTAATCAGTACGAAGCAAGATTTTAGCGAGAAAGGTTATGATGATTGGGTTGAAAGTTACGATTCACTTCAAAAGTATTTTAATGAATCTTCCTGGAACGTAAATTGGCTACTATAAAGTAAGTTTGTATTTCAAGTATTGGGTTTTTGACTAACTTTCTTATCTTTACTAAAAACAAAACTATGACTGCAAATAAAAATAAATTTTATTTTTTCAAAGAGATCACAATTGGTGGTATTGGGAAAGAGCAACTTCTTCAGAAACTGTCTGCTGGAGGCATTCAATTTAATCAATATGCTAAAGTTTTATGCGGGCACTCACAGTTCATACCGTCTAAAGAGACAAAAAAAATTCAATTAGTTAAAGCAACACTTTCTACCCTAGAACTAGAAGATACTTGCTCCTTTCAGGAGTTTTCAACCAAAGCATTGGAGTTAGGGTTGAAGTTATGCCCTCTTTATCTTGCTGCATTTTTAAGACTTGAGTATTTAGATCAGCCTGATGGCCCATATCTTACAGTTGTTTCTCGTAAGCCCGAGAAAGACGAGAGCTTTCCGAATGGTTTTTATCTAAGAAATTATAAAAATGCCCTTTGGCTAAGAGGCTATCGTGCAGATGGCTTTGCTGGATGGCCCGAGGAGAATGAATTTATTTTTATGAAATAACTTTATTGCAAGCCTTGAAGCCTCTATTAAATATTGGCCAATACTTAATACTAGCAAAGTTTTTTGATCAGATGATTATCTTATAAAAACTTAGATAGAGTCTTCAGGACATGGACATGGACTTTATCTACATCCCAACTTACAACTTCTTCAATCTTAGAAGTTTTTAGTATTTCTCTTACAACATCTAAACCTAACTTATAGCCAATCCTGTTAGGACAATTATGTTCAATTTTACTTGAATCAGAAAGAAACCATTTTGAATATGTAGGAAAACCTTGTTGGCTCCATGGCAAAGTCTCACTATTATCAATGAAGGCTTTTGAATATTTTGATATATCGCTTGAACTAACCATTGCTAACTCTTCATCCATTAAATAATCACTATCCTCAAAATTATTAGCAACCAAGGAACTGGCGAGTGTAGCCAACCCTTCTAGCCACAACGGAAAAGTCAGCCTTGCAGTCTTATCCCATTCATTTGAATTTCCGAGAACTTCTGCATGATAAACATGAAACATTTCATGTGAATATAAAATGTCTTCATTATCATTTTGCGAGACGATCGTATCTAAGCCAAAAAGAAGTATATCATTCCCGTTGAAGCTTCCCACACGACCGTTGAATTTTCCCATTGTTGGAAGGGCATAAATGGGAGTATTAATTGTGAAATTTGGAAATATGTCATTGTACTTCTTTAGTTTTTCACGAATTAAGTTCTCAAAGAGATCAAATTTTTCAATAATCAGGTCAAGGTTCAAATCTCTTTCTAGGAATTCCTTGAGGGCAATTTTTTTCGTTTCCTGCACATTTTTTGAAGGGTTTATAGACCAAACCAATTGTTCATAAACATCACAATATTTTTGTTCTACAATACTATCCCATAGCAATATTTGAGATGCTGAGTCTTTTCCCTCTGACTTTTCATAGAATCTCTTTGTAACTTCACTTAAATTTTCAATATTCATACTGATATAATCTCAAAATAAAGTCTGTAGTTCTACTAGAAAGAAGTGCCAATAGCTCGTGTTATTACACTTTTGCCACTTCTTATCATTGGATAACCCGTTTTAGTGGCCAATAGCCAAATGCATATTCCTCTGAGTCCTATTATTGATCTCATAAAAGTTGATCAAGGTGCAGATGTGGCAGACTCCTATATTATTGAGCATGTTAAAAGAGAGGATATAGTTATCACAGCCGATATCCCTCTCGCTGCACAGATTGTTGAAAAAGATGCCTTGGCCATAAACCCAAGAGGCGAGCTCTACACTGAAGAAAATGTTCAAGAAAGGCTTTCTGTAAGGGACTTTATGCAAGATTTACGAGATAGTGGAGTTGATACAGGCGGACCTGCTCCTTTTGGCCCAAAAGATAAAGAGAGTTTTGCAAATTCTCTTAATAAGATCGTTACTCAAAAACTTAAATAAAATCTCTACTGAGCTGTAAGAAAAAAAGATTTTAAATACGGACTTTCATTTACAAGCCTCTCTAGCTCTTTTTGAGTAATCGATTTATTTGCATCTCCATTGAGCTCAATTCTAAAATCAGTATTAAGATGTTTCTTGAGAATATTTACATTCCTAAATGGTGTCGATGAATAAATCTGTGAGAGAACCTTTAAATAGGGACTCAACTCAGGGAGAGATTTTTCACAAGACTCGCACCAATCATTAAAACTCTTATAAGAAAAAAGCTCTGTTGGAATTTCTGAGTTTAACACCCTTGCTGATCCAAACTCCATATAAGGCTTATTATCTGTTAAGCTTGAAACCTTTATAGTTGCAGCCCTCATCTGATCAGATGAACTCATAAAACTTCCAAGAAGATCAAGGGCCGTTCCCATATTAATTAGTTTCAAATCTTCTAAAACCTTAGGATGGTTTTGTAAAAAACCTTGAGCTTTAAAAAAATTCATTTCAAGAGGTGCTTTTTTTCTTCCAATTAAGATAAGATGTCCTGTTGAGCCATTGGCCATAACTGCGTTTGGAAAAACAGAAAGAAAAGCTTTCACCATAGAAAGAGACGTCTCTTTTTTTACTTGGTGAATGGGTAGCCATTGAGAAAGGACTCCCCCGTCTTTAAGCTTTTCAAAAGCCTCAAGGTAAAACTCATAAGAGTAAAGTGAGTTCACTCCAGCAAATTTAAGAGGAGGTGGCTCGAGGGTTATAAGGTCATATGACTTTTTACTCATACGAAGATGTTGTCTGCCATCGTTGATAAAAATATTAAGTCTTGGATCTTTTAAAACTTTTTTATTCGTTCTTTCAAAAAACCGGGCATTCTTTAAAACATGCTCAGAAAGATCAGCCACTTCTATGTTTGTTAGACTGTCATACAAAGAAGCTGCATGAACAGTATTCCCTACTCCAAAACAAATAACCAAAAGGTCCTTTGGGTCTTTTAAATGCATCATAGGAAGATGGATAAATGATCTCATATATCTCTGTGCATGAGTTGAATTTGCAGTCATCTGATGTCCATTGGTAAAAAGAGTTCTATAGCCTGTCTTTTTATGCTGACCAACAACAATGGATTCATTAACTCCTTCAGAGATTGATATAATTTGATTTTCAGCTAAAACTTTTGATTTATTCGCAAAACTTTTTGTGAGAACTGTATAAGGTCTAACCCTAGTCCACAAAAAACAAGTTATAAGACCAAGACCCAAACTAATAAAAATACGTTTTTTCTTTATCAAAAGAAAAATTGATACCAATGAGACAAGCCCTATAAGACAAAGTATTAAAAGACTTCTCTGCATTCCAAAAGCTGGTATTAGAAAAAAGCCAGCTAAAATTGAGCCTATAAGAGCTCCACTTGTATTAATAAAATATAAAAGCCCAGCTTTTTGTCCTACCTGCTCTTCAGTATTTTGAATAAAATTATTAGCAAGTGGATAAACAAAGCCCATACAAAGTGCAGGAACTCCCATAAAAATAAAAGCAATCAGTAAATGTGTCACTGATTCTCTAAAAGGCGTTAACTCAAGTGCCTGAGCAGAAAACCAAATATCTGTTATAAAAACAAAAACCTGATTTGGTTCAATATAATAGAACGACCCAAGAGTCATGATAACTAGAAAGACTTGAGTATAAGCAATAATCTCTAGATCTTTTTTAAATCTCTTAGAAAGATAACCTGATAAAACTGCTCCTATCCAGATCCCAGTTAAGACTACAAATAAAATAATGGAAAAGGTATTTCTATTGGCCCCAAAATAACTTGTAAAAAAACGAAACCAAATAAGTTCAAGTCCCATTGCTGAAATAGCAGTGGTACTGAGTAGCAAGATAAGATTAAAGCTTGGAAACCAAGAAGCTGGTTTTTCAAAATTTGTTTTTTGAATATTATTTTTAAGAGTTAATGCCCAAAGCCCTGCCACAATATTTAAACCAATAGCTATATAATGAGTTCCATGAATACCAAGCCAAGGCACAAGACTATGATCAACCATAAGGCAGCCTAAAGCAGCTCCTGCAGTATTAATCCCATATAAAAGTCCAATTCTAAAACCTGATGAACCAGGTGCTCCCTTTAAGACATATTTAATGAGTAAAGTAAGGGTTGCTCCCATAAAGCTAGTAATTGGAAGAATCAAAAATCCATAAAGTAAATATCTAAAAAAATAGGAACCAGTACTTAAATAAAACCAACCATTTTCTTTTTGAATATAATTTGAAAACTTAATAGAGAAATATTCTAGATTGGAAATATTAACTGCGATCAAAAGCCCCCAAATGGCCACTGCAATTTCTGTAAGAGCATACGCTTTTAAAACTTTCTCTGGTTTTCTATCACCATAGACCCCTGCGAGGTACCCGCCAAGTCCAAGGCCAAACATAAAGAGTCCTGTGACAATAGCTGCTGAATACATTGTATTACCAAAAACACGTCCAAATTCACGCACCCAAAGCACTTGATAGATAAGTCCGCTAATACCAGAGAGAAAAAAGATGGTTGATATTCTTTTCATGAATATCTTTTCTAATCAAAATCATTGAAATCGTCTATTTTAAAGAGTTATTACTATCCAAGCTCTAAGGTTGCACAGCGTGTCTAAGAACTTGTATAAGTTTGAATAATCTTCTTGCATATATCGGTAGCAGATAACCAATATGAGCTCTGATTGTAAGATTTCATCGACCTATTCTTTATATTTAAAAGATGAACATAATCATGTCTTAGAACTTTGTTACCAAAAAAACTAGTACATTGACTTAAGATATCAGAGCTAGGTCCAGAAAAATTAAAACTGATAACACTACCATCGCTACCTTGACTAATATCTCCAACAAGAACGAAAAAGTCTGACTGGCTTGCAGAAGGAAGACCTAATTTAAAAAGATTTTCAGCAATTACCGTACAAATAGCACCTGGTGTATAAAGAGTGCCGCTTAAATATTGAGGTTGTTGAGCAATAGAGTTTATCTCTAGCGCAAACTGACTAACATATGAGAAACCTTGTTGAACTGCTTTTATACATCGATTAGAAAAATCATGAATATTACTAACAGAAAGAGTTATAGCAGTGCTAGTTATTCTATCTTTATTTAAATCAAAGCGAATCATAAAACCGTAAGGATTTTTTTTAGTAAGCCCTTGAATAAGAGAGTTTGCTCTTGAGATTGAATCTTTAATTCTCTTGGAGCTTGTACCACTAAGTTTCAAGAGTAAATACTGTGCCTCATCTAATAGATAAAGTGTTTTAAAAATATCTGCCCTTACAATATCCTGGAAATTTTTTATCGTTGCTTCATCTAATCCCTTTACCCGGGAAGGATCTTTTCCAAAATAGGCCCTTATCAACTCATTACAAAGACCATTCATGTTTGACCAATAAGTACTAATGTTTGAGATCTGCTCTTTTTTTCCTTTTTCGTTTAAAATAGCAACATTACTAAACCTTCTCGTGTGTAAATTATTTGTACGATAAAATGCATTACAAGATTTTGTTAATTGAGTAAATGAGGCTCCCTCTAAAATAAAGCCCAACTCATCAAGAGCACCAGGGATTTTAATAATTGACTCTTGGCTGGATAAACTTATTTTTTCATCAGCAAGAGAGGAGGTAATATCAAGACAAAGAATAGCTTTTATAATGCTATAGCTATAACTTAATAGTCCTAGATCCAGATTTTCAGTTTTCTGATCTTTTGTTATTTTAATGCTCACATCAGCCGAACGAAAACTAATATTATTGGGAAGAGTCCTAATACAACTCCTCATAAAATCTCCAAGGTCAACAGCAGAGAAAATATAGGGAGACTTGTTATCAATTTTTATTTCAAACTCATACCCATCCAATCTTTGGTAACTTACATTTTCAAGAAGAGTATCTTGGGCCTTTTTAAGCTCAATAGAAATATCACTAAGCCTACTCTCTCCGGAGCTGCCTAACTGCTGACCAATATTAGCTAGACCTTCTCTCGCTTGAATAATTTCATTATTTGCTTTTGCCAGATGAATGGTAAAAAAAAGAATAATCATTAATTTTAACATTTTATGGATCCTTAAAAATTGCTGAATACCCTAAGTACTTGATAATTTAGCAGCTTCTAAGCTACTAACACTTATTGATATTTATTTATTCTGCAGCGCAGGGTAACAAATGGAATATGTTCTTTCACGGAATTTTACGTTACTCTGTAAAAAAGTTATGTATTGGGTAATCAAGAAACTTTAGGAAGGGGGAAGCCTATGAAAAACCTATTTTTAAGTCTTATTTTAGTTGGTCTTTGGAGTTGTGATGCTGTTAAGGTTCAAAATGGTGAACTACCCGTCGAATATAAAGAGTTAGTGACAAGCTATCTTGGCCCTTATGAAGGTGAATTTGATGGTGTTGAAGGCACACTTACTCTTGCACTTGATGGCCTAAAGCCTACTCTTAGTTTTGAAAGTGAAACTATGGGGTCTGACTGGCTAGGAAATGGCTGTGGATCAAGAGTTGGCAATCTAAAATCGTTTACACCCAAAGTTGATAAGGAAGGAAACTTTCTTGCACTCAAAGAAGCTATTTTTGTATTTGATGATGGCGCATGTTCAATTGAAGGCAAACTTATACAAGTTAATTTCAAGAGAAAAAACACTAACACCAAAGTTACCGTTGCTCTTCTTGATTTCTCTATTCCTACCATAGGAGATATTGAGGGATGGGATGTTTATATGTACGGTAAATTCTCAAACTAAAAAGACTAAAATTTAAAATTACCACAAGGCCCTTATAGAAAAGGGCCTTTTTTATGCTCCTAATTTCAGACAGTTATAAATTTTAATTCATATTATAGCTCAATTAACCGACAAGGTTACCAGAGTAATATGATGATTAGATTAATAATACTTACCCTATTTATCTCCCAAGCCATGGCTGCAGATCCAGCAGTATCAAGTAATGATGAGCAAAAAGCTGCAGTTGAGACCAGTATTATTCTTGAGCTTAAACGCTATATGAGGGCCAATATTAAAGACTATTGCACTAATTGGTATATCAATGAACCAGGTGCCAAAGAAAACATCTATGAGCCTTCTACAAACAATTATATTAGAAGACGTGAGTTTATAGCTAAGTGCTTTAATATTGCATTGATGGCTCATATAAATGAGCAATGTATTACAGATTCTCAAAAGCAGAGCTATCCCTGCTTAGTTCTTCAACACCGAAATAATATGGCCACTCAAATATTTACTCCAAACCGTGAGCAACTTGCAATTTTAGAAACACAAAATAATCAAACTATTATAAACGAAAATGTTCCTGTGGAAGTAAATATCGTAAACGAAGATGTCCCTGTGGAAGTAAATATCGTAAACGAAGATGTCCCTGTGGAAGTAAATATCGTAAACGAAGATGTCCCTGTGGAAGTAAATATCGTAA
>CAYGJN010000088.1:0-12310 GCA_964350135.1 uncultured Bacteriovoracaceae bacterium
TTCCGTCTTGTTGGGGAGGTTTTTTGTATTATTCTCATTGGTATATGTTAAGATTATAATATAAAAGAAGATGAACAAAAAGTAGAAGGAACAATTATTAAAATTCTATCTCCTACTGATTGTATAAAAGATAGATTGGCGAGCTATATTCATTGGAATGCTGAAGAATGCTTGGATCAAGCTGTACTCGTTGCCAAAGCTCATAATTTTAATAATGCAGCTGTAAAGAAATGGTGTGACGGGGAAGGTGCCCCTGATGCTTATAAGAAGTTTCAAAAAAAATTGAAAGGAGCTTAAGTTTCTTTGCTTTTGTAGTACTTTGTAGTTACTTTCAAAAATCACACAACAAATTTATATAGTTACGAGGCTTCCACTACCTCCACCATCCACAAAACTTTTCGAACCACTGTCCCCCTACAATTACAGCGACAAACATGTATGTGCGATATCGTAAAATGAAGTCTTTGTTTTTAAATGCTTAGAAAGCTTCAAGTCAGAGACAAGGTCAGAGTTTAGATCAGTGATCCACTTTGACCCTTTCTCTGAGGTAATGACCATTATAATCTGCATTGAGTGTCTGCTATTACCTCACAGCTACCATCAGTCTGTGTCGGCTGAGCAAGGATAGTGCACATGTAATGCGCATATTGGCTAGCTCCAAGCCAAACAGTGTACTCATTAAATGGGATACTTGCTGAACTAATAAGTTTAGTAAAAGTTGGTCTCCAGGTTGGATATGAACTTACATACTTTTTAATTTCGGCCATAACAATTCCTCTACAAAGCCAGTCATTGTCATTACTTTACTTTCTGTTGTCCATGAGAAAGCAGCATTTGAAAACAGCAGTAGAATTACTATATATTTTTAAAAAGATTTCATATAACTTCCCCTTCAAACTAATGTTCTAGTAAGTATTGATTAAGTAGTTTGAAATTTAGAGAAATTTTAAGAAAATGCAAAATAAATAATAAGCATGACTGAAATAGGTGTTTTTTATGAGTGTAATCTACACTTAGAAAAACTTATAAACGTCTCTTCTACAGCAACTCTAATAATTCTAATGACTAATGTTATTTCTTTAGGAGTATATACAACCCTGTAATCACCAATAAGGTTTTTTATTTCTTCAAAAAATGGCAAATGAAAATCATAGATCTATTTTAAGAAATTCAAGGTTTTATATAAAGTTTTGGCTTAGTTATCTTAACATGATTCATGATAAAATACCTCTGTGGACCGTGATATAAAGCAACTACTAGCTTGGTAGTGAGAGTCGAGAAGCCTCGGGGACATCAGACATTATGGAAGAACTGTAAGTGAAATTACGAACGAGCACTAGGTTAAAAAGAAGTCCAAAAGAACCTAGCGGAACGCCACATATAACGAGATAGGCACGTTACGATAGTAGAGATAACAAAGTTAAGACCCGACAGCACGAGTTGCAAGGGTACGATAATGTTTCTGCGTTCTTCGGGTTTTGGTGAATGAGAAGAAGTAAATATTCCTTCCACCACCACGATTTTCTCAGGTAGTAGATATTCTTATAGGAAAGAAGCTTTTTTCTCATTTAGAAAGTCTATGAAAGCACGAGTTTTAGGAGGAAGGTTTTTACTTGCTGAGAAAACAACTTGAAGTGGGCTTTTTTGGGTGCCCCAATTTGGAAGGACTCGAATCAATCGTCCTTTATTGATTTCATTTTTGCATAAAGTATTTGGCAGGACGGATATTCCTTTAGACTCAAGTACAAGTTTTTTTAGCATAGGAAATGAGTTCACTCTCATATCAGGTGATATCCCATACATTTGATACATATCAGCTAGTGGGTCTTGATGATTTTCATTGTAAAACGAAAGTAAATTATGCCCAGATAAGTCTTTCCAATTTTTTGGAACACCTTTTAAGTTTATATACTCTTTGCTTGCAACAAGTATTAACTGAGCTTCAGTTATCTTTTTTTGTTTCAGTGAGGAGTCCTTTAGTCTTCCCACACGTAATGCTAAATCTATATCATTTGCAGTTAGGTCAATATAAGCGTCACTTAGAAGAACTTTAAACTTTACACTGGGATAGAGTTTAGAAAACTCGCAGAGAAGATTTGGCATTATATTTTCCCCAAAATCTATGGGCGCAGAGATTGATAGAACTCCTGATACTTCTCCAGAGCTATTGGCCATTGACTCAACTTTTTGCTCTAACTGGTGGATGAGTCCTTGTGTTTCCTGGTAGAGGTTTTTACCGGACTCTGTGAGACTTATTGATCTGGTACTTCTTTTTATAAGCTGAGTCTTCAGATCCTCTTCAAGCCTGCCAATAGATCGACTAACTCTCGATTTAGGCTGTTTAAGTTGGCGAGCTGCCTTAGTAAAGCTTTCAAATTCAGCAACTTTTATGAATGTTTTTAGTAAATTGAAGTTCAATTTATTGTCCTATATATAGAACAGTGTATCCTGAACATGTCCTCTTTTGCAACGCCAGAGAATGGTTGATAATCAAAATAACAAATCATCAAATAGCTTTGGAGGCTTAAATGAAAAACAAATCAATACTTGGTACAAGAATCTTACTAGGAGCTTTATTATTAACTTTTGGTTTAAACGGATTTTTTAACTTTATGCCAAACCCACCTGCAACTGCTGAAGCAGGGGCTTTATTTGGAGCTCTAGCAAAAACGGGCTATTTCTTTCCATTTGTTAAGGTAATAGAAGTCATTACAGGACTTCTATTACTAAGCAATAAATTTACAGCATTTGCATTGGTTCTTTTTACACCAATTTTAGTTGGTATCGCTCAGATTAACTTAATCTTAAACCCAAGTGGGATACCTATTACGATATTTTTAGTAGCACTACATTTATTCTTAGCTTATCAGTACAGAGCTAGCTACAAAGCCATCTTTCAGCAAGTCTAAAAAAAGTTAAAGGAGAAAAAATGAAAAATATATTACATAAAGCAAATACTAGAGGCATAGCAGACCATGGATGGCTTAAAAGTCACCATAGTTTTAGCTTTGCAAACTATCGCAACCCAGAGCGAATGGGGTTTGGAGCTTTAAGAGTCATTAATGATGATATTGTACTTCCAAGTGAAGGCTTTGGTACTCACCCTCATCAAAATATGGAGATTATATCTGTACCTTTAAAGGGAGCTCTTAAGCATAAAGACACTATGGGAAACGAGCATGTGATTAAAAAAGGAGAGATCCAGGTCATGTCTGCGGGTACTGGGCTTCAGCATAGTGAATACAATAATTCGAATGATGAAGATGTTAATTTTTTACAAATTTGGGTTTTACCTAAGAAAAGTAATGTTAGGCCAAACTACTCTCAAAAAGAATTTCTTGAAAGTGATCGATTGAACAAGGCACAGCTAATTGTCTCTCCCGATGGAAGGGAGGACTCTGTTGAAATCAATCAAGATGCTTTTTTCTCTTTAGCAAAATTAAACAAAGGTCATAAGTTAGTTTACTCAAAATTCATGGAAGATAATGGGGTTTACTTTTTCGTACTTAACGGAAGTTTTAATGTGAACAGACAATTATTAGAGTTAAGAGATGGACTTGGAATTGAAAGCATTGGGGAAATAGAAATTTCTTCTGAATCAGATGGAGAAATACTAATTATGGAAGTACCAATGAATATTAATGGGAGAGTGTAATGTCAAAAATTATAATCCTGGCCGGAAGTAATAATAAAAATCTTGAGTTAGCCAAAGAGTTTGAAAATTACTTAGTCAAAAAAACTGTTGAGAGTATTGTTATAGACATAGTCTCACTTGGTATCCCTCTCTATACCCCTGTTGAGGAATCAAAAGGGATTCCAGAGATAGTTCATCATTATAAAGAGCTTTTTGATAATGCAGCTGGCTTTGTCTTTGTCATTCCTGAGTATAACGGAGGGATACCGCCTGCTGTGACAAGTTTGATTGCTTGGATTAGCCGCAGTGGAGATAATAATTGGAGACAAGCTTTTAATGGAAAACCTGCTGCTCTTGCAAGCTTCAGTGGAAGTGGAGGGGTACAAGCCTTGGTCTCTCTTAGAACTCAGCTTTCTTATATTGGATTAAACACTATTGGAAGACAGGTAAGGGCAACTTTTAAAGAAGAGTTAAAGATGAGTGATCTTGAAGCAGTTTCTGACATTTTGCTGAAGGGAATTGATAGAAGTTTAAACCCAGAGCTCAATTGAGCAAGCATAGGCGGCTTAGACACCTTTAGATCCCTTAATTATTTGTCATTTTAAGACGATAAATTTATTGGCCGAGTATTTTCTTCTATTAATGCTATTGGTGGAAATGAAGACTATGAGAAAAGTTTGTATTCGCAGCTTCTTATTTTTTGCAATCTCTTTGATTGCTTTAGGCTCATCTGAAAAAGATGTTGAAGCCTCTTTGAAAGCAGCTATAGATCTGACAGATGATCTCTACTCTGGTGCTGGCATAGATAGGGTCATGTTGGAGCTTTATTTTGATCCTAAGTGTTTTGTTGATATAGACAAGTCTGCGATTAAGGCTTCATTTGAAGGGCTTGTTAAGTTTGATGATAGTGGAAGACCTATTAACCCAAAATTAAAAGATGGAATGCCGACAGGGAAAGGGCCAAAGCTTTGGCATTGGGGACCTAATCACACTGCTGATGCGGTTGTAACTAGACTTAATCCAGATACAAATAGGTTAGAGATGTTATTAATCAAAAGATCAACTGGGGAGTGGGCATTTCCAGGTGGATTTATAGATGGAAGTGAGTCAGGTGCAAAAGCGGCCATTCGTGAATTGGCCGAAGAAGCAGGACTAGTCTTGGAAGGAATAACATCCAGATCTGTTTATAAAGGTTATGTGGATGATCCCCGAAATGCCCAAAATGCCTGGATTGAAACTCAAGCAGAGCATTTTCATTTAACCGGTAAGAACGCTCTCTTAAAAATACAAGCTGCAGATGACGCCACCGCCGCTCAATGGGTAGATGTAGAAGATAGTATTCCTCCACTTTATGCAAGTCATAGTGAGATCGCAGCGAAAGCTTTGGGACGGTAGGGTTCGCTAAATTTATTTAAAATATGATAGATTTGTTTATACTAACTTCAAAAAAGAGATTTATATGAAATTTATAAGATATATTGTTGGCCAGATTCTTCTGATTCTTAATTTCCTAACACAACCAAGTCTTGGAAAAAGAAATGATGAAAAACAAAAAGAAGTGGAAAAGGAATTAGAAAATTATTCTTTATATCAATTTAATGCATGCCCTTTTTGCATTAAGGTTAGAAGAGTTATGAGAAGGCTTAATCTTCCTATTGAAATTAAAAATGCTAATACAGATGAGCAGATAAAAGCTGAATTGCTAGAAAAAGGTGGAAGTCCAAAAGTTCCTTGTTTGAGAATAGGTGATACTTGGATGTATGAGTCTAATGATATTATAGAATTTTTAGATAAGAAGTTTGCATTATAAAAATGAAACTAGGGTCTTGATACAAACAACTTTAATGTCCTAATTTTAAAGGTCTAAATATGTCAAAACTATATATCTTCTCAGGGTTACCATGTTCGGGAAAGTCTACACTTGGCAAAGAGCTTGCCAAAAGAACTAATGCAACTTTTATTCGCATTGATACAGTAGAGCAAGGTCTTAGAGATATTTGTCATTATGAAGTTGATGGGGGCGAAGGTTATAGACTCTGCTATAGAATTGCTTCAGAAAATCTTAAACTTGGAAATAATGTTATCGCTGACTCCGTAAACCCATGGGAGCTTACGAGGAAAGAATGGAATCAAGTGGCAATTGATGCGAGATCAGAGTTTATTAATATAGAAGTTATTTGTTCAGATGAAAATGAACATAAAAAAAGAGTGGAAAGTCGCGATAGTGGCATACCAACTCTCAAGAGAATTACTTGGGAAGATATTGTTACTCGTGACTATCACAAGTGGAATATGGATCGTATTCAAATTGATACATTCGGTAAGTCAATTGAAGAATGTCTTAACGAGTTAGAGGGAAGAATATAAGTGATCAAAATAGTATCACTAGAAATATTCAAGATTCTTGATTGAAAAAAAATCTAATTACTTATAAACTCAATTCCAAGGCCCTGATCTTGAAATTCTTTTTTGAGGAAAAGCTCTTTTATTGCACGGCCAGAAGTGCTTTCAGATAATTTGTTTGAAAATTCGATAACAGCACAGATTTCATCTTTGAACTGTCCAAACGCATAATTTTGAAAATTCTCAAGGGTAATATAATAAGCTGTCACTTTGTCTTTTTTTCCAAAACCTTCTGCAAGAATTGATAAAGAGAGATCACAAAGCTGAACTGGCTTTGAGTCGCTGATGATCTCATTTGCGTACTTGATATGCTTTTCTTCCATAGGACGAATTTCAATATTAAAATTTTTTAAGGTGTGCCCATAAGGGCAGTGAAGGCAATTGGTTTTGCAGCATGTACCTCGATTGCGAAGGTAAGCAGAGGTTTGAACCTCTTCTCCTGCATCATTGGTATATGTTAAATTATTTTTTTCATTATTCATTTAAGCTAGGATACTAGAAAGGTTGAGATATTACCACTTATCCATAATTTATGTTATAAATATTATGCTCTTTTAAATTTTTCGTTCCAAAAAACTCAGGAGTATAAATGAAGTTTCTATTATTTTTAATGCTTTTCTCTTTAAGTTTTACAGGCTTTGCAAAAAAACAAAAATATAAATGGCATGTTAGTGAAAATATCAAAACGCCTGAGTCTGTATATTATGCAGCAGAGTTAGGTTTGATATTTGTTTCAAACATAGATGGAGAAGGTACAAAAAAAGATGGTAAAGGGCATATTTCACTACTTTCTAAATCAGGAAAAGTTCTAAATTCAAACTGGGTTAGTGGTTTGAATGCACCTAAGGGAATGAGGTTTTCAAAAGGCATGTTATGGGTTTCTGATATAGACGAGCTTGTTGAAATTAATATTAGTAATGGCAAGATAGTTAAGAGATATCCCATTTCAGGTGCCAGGTTTTTAAATGATATCGCTATAGCTAAAAATGGAGATGTATTTGTATCAGACACCATAACGTCTAAAATCCATATTTTAAGAGATGGAGAAATCTCTACTTTTGTAGAAGGAGATAAGTATGAATCTCCAAATGGTTTGTTAGTTATAGGAGACGATCTATATGTTGCTCCATGGGGTTTAACCACTGACTGGTCAACTAAGGTTCTAGGTAGATTATATAAGATTAGCTTAACTTCAAAAGAACTGACTTTTATTAGTAAAAAACCACTGGGGCATTTAGATGGGCTTGAAATTGATAAATCAGGCAATTTTCTTGTTTCAGATTGGTCTGCAGGGCTTGTCTATAGAATTAACCCAGATGGCAAGACTACTGTCATATTCAAAGGTAATAAAGGCCTAGCGGACATTGGCTGGATACAAGCCTCTGAAACTCTATTAATTCCCTATATGAACGATAATGAAATCCTAGGAGTTTAGTACCCGGGCCCGAAGGTCGGTTAATCGCTGCCTTATTGAATTACTCCCTTAGATTTGGTCTAATACAGAGGCTAATGAATCTTAGTTTCATCAATATTTAAGGGGGAGTCCAAATGTTAACAAAGCTAATCGTGGTTACTACGATCTTATCTTTTTGTTCCATTTCTTATGCTGAAAATTTTCTTGATAGAAAACAATATCAAGCTGAAAAAGCAAAAGTAACTAAATGGGGAAAGAAAGGTAAAAAGATAAATAGAAAAATTTCACAAGTTGACCGCCTGGATTATGTTGCAGTATTTGAAGACGATACGAAAAATCTGATTTCAGAAATTATTGGTGGTGACATCTATCTAAAACGAAAGAAAATAGGAACAACGAAGGGAGCGACTTCTAACGGTCGCCTTTATAATATTATCAATAAGTATAATAGAGATAGCGAATACGATAAATTATCCCCTCAGGCTAAGTGGGTTGCTGCTCAAATTGCTGCCCTAAAACCAATGAGAGGAATTGTTGCAAGATTAAAACCCCTGGTAGAAGATGCTGATGCTCCAATGATTCACTCACTCGTAGTCACAGGTATACGAGGTGTTAATGCCGGAATCAATGCTTTTAACTTTGATTCAAAATGGGATGTAGGATTTGATTTTTTAACAAAGCCTTTTACTTCATTAGATAAAGAAAAAGATTTGATAAGTAATGAGACCGACCTGTATAACTTTGTAAAAGATGAAGTACTTCCTAATTTAAGGATTTTATCTGGTCGCCTAAGGGCACTTATTTATGCTGGTAAAACTCCCATCGAATTCGAGCCATTTTATTTTGATAACAAACTGCTTTATAAATCCATGAATGTTGTTCATGAGAATGATCGGTTTGTTCTTATTGACCGCGCTGAAGTTCATGCTGCTTTATCTGCAACTTATTATGCGATAAGCTCTCTTGAATACAGTTTGGGGTATAGCTGGACAGGACTTTTAAAGACTATGAATAATGTGGCAAAAGCATACGGACTTTATAATAACAAGTTAACTGCCAATCCAGATAAAATGACAGCAAAAGAACGTATTGAAAGAATTAGAAAAGAGAAAAATCTTTTTAGATTAAATAAAAATGGAAAAGAGTATACTGAAGCAGCTTGGGCCTACTTTAGAGAAGCCTCAAGGCAAGCGAGGCTTTCATGGATTTATATTGATGGCTATGAGGGAACATCAGGTGAAAGATATCCTCTACTTGACCCTAGGGCAATCGCACCATTTGCACGAGTTATTGATACTTCTTTTGATAATATTGAAGAGTTAATTGATATTGAAGATAGTGAAGATCATATGACTGTTAGAAGCTCAATGATTCAAGGAGAGACTATTAAAGTTAAAACAAAGGCCCTCTTTTTTGATCCTCCTACTAGCTTAAGAGATTTCTTACCAACTTCATTTCACGGTGGACAAAAAGAAACTGAGTTTAAAGTTGTAGGTGGAAAAATAAAAGCTAGGAATTACCAGTATGGAAACCCTAAGGGGTGGAATACAAAAGTTTATAATAAATATTTCCCAGATATTAATACAGACGAGGATATTCCAAGAGCAGCTAGGATTTTAAGCCAGACTTGGGGAACAAGCGTAATGGGAATGGCGCTTTACCCAATGTTATTCTAGGCTAGTGTTACTAATCACGAGGTTTAGATGAGTTATAAAAATGTTTATTTAGTAGGAACAGGTTCTTTCTTTCCAGGAGAACCTATAAGCAACGATGAACTTAACGATTATCTAAAACCAGTTAATTCAAAATCTGACCGAATAAAAAAAATGATTTTACGTGATAACGGAATTAAATCTCGTTATTACGGAATCGATAAAAATGGAAATACTCTTTATAGTATCGCTTCTATGGGAGCCCGGGCCGTTACAAAAGCTTTAGAGAGTGCCGGTAAAACCCTTGATGATATAGAGATGCTAACTGCGGGTACATGTTCAGGAGATACTCTTGTTCCAGGATATGCTAATATGTTGCAGGCGGAGCTCAAGGCTCAGCCAATGGAAACAAGTTCTCATACAGGTATCTGTGCTTCAGGGGTTGCAGCTTTTAGGTATGCTGCAGATGCTATTGAGACAGGCCGAATCGAAAATGCTGTTGTAACCGCAAGTGAGTTCCCCTCTCGAATGTTTAAGCACACTCGTTTCGTTGAAGGTTATGACGTAGATATGGACTCTCACTTTTTACGATGGATGCTCTCTGACGGGTCAGGAAGTTTTGTTCTTTCTGACAGACCTCATGAAAAAAAGATTTCTTTTAAGTTAAAACATATTCATCTGAAATCACATAGTGGTGACTATGCTCCATGTATGTTTATAGGGCATCCGGTTCATGATCATACAAAGTCTATGTATGATTACCCAAGTTTTGCTGAAGCTGAAAAAGACGGGGCCATGCTACTTCGTCAAAATATCAGAATGCTACCTCAGCTTTTTGAAATGTGTTTGCACGAATATGCCTCTCTTGTAAATAAAGGAATTTTTAATCCAAGTGAGATTGATCACTTTGTTAATCATTACTCTTCAAAAAAATTTGAGGGTGTGATGGCGGAGCTTTTAGAAAAACTAGATATTATGGTTCCCAAAGAGAAATGGTTTTCTAATTTAGAAAACCGCGGAAATATGGGAGCGGCTTCAATATTTACTATGCTGGATGACCTTATTGCGCAAAGAGAGATTAAGGCCGGCGAAAAAATACTTTGTTTTATTCCTGAGTCTGGAAGGTTCTCTTGTGGATTTATTCTTTTAGAGGCATGTTCTCCAGGAGAGATCAGTGAAGAGAAAATAAATGCGACTGTAGAAGACTTAGTCGAAAAATCTGCGCCACCAGCGGATCTTGGTATGGAGCAATCAGACCAGTTGAGACGACTTTTACTTAATTTAGCAGATGTATGGCATGACTTCAGATCTCGAGTTTGGCGAACCCCATACTTTTCAAAAATTACAAAAAATGAACTTACATTGGAAGATTATCTCACTTGGATGGAAAATTGGATTCCTCAAGTTCGAGAAGGCTCAAAATGGATGAGAACAACTGTCAACAATCTTGAGTCACCTTTTGAAGAGTTAAAAGAGCTTATTGAACATCATGCCTCTGAGGAGCAAGACGATTGGAAAATGCTTTTTAAGGATTACAGAAGTGCTGGTGGACGAATCGATGATACTAATAAACTTGTGCTTAATAAGGGTGGTCATCGTTTAAATGATTTTATGTATTCAAGAGCTAATTCAAAAAATGCAGTAGATCTTCTTGGTGGTATGTATATTATTGAAGGGACTGGACAGAGAATTGTGCCAGCGATGCTTCCATTAGTTAGAAAACAATTATCTATTCCATCAAATTGTTTTAATTTTTTAAAATATCATAGCATTAATGATGAACACCATATCGAAGAGTGGTTAGGGACAGTTGAGATTGTGCTTTCACTTGATGAGGATGGGCAGTATGCAAAGAAAATTATTGAAACAGCTCAAGTTGTTGCTGATAATTATATCAAGCAAATGGAAGAGATCCTTAAATGACAAAAAAGTCTTCCTTACGAGAGGGTTTTGATCGTAATGACCCTGATGCCTGGCTTGCTTTGAGACTTGATACAGGACTACTTATGGATCCAATTGCAAAAGCAGCTTGGGTTAAAGATAGTTCTCGTTGGTCTCGTCAGTTTCTGTTACCGCTTATCAAATATCCCTTGAAAATAATTATTGCACTCATTCAAGTATATAAAGTTATTTGTCCTAATCTTTTTACTTCTTCAAAACTTCTTCATCGTATTATTGTTATGGGACTGAAAACCTTTGTAAGCCCTGAGGGGAACTATCTTTTTATGAGGCATTTTCACCTTGGCTCACAAGTTCTCGATTTCTTAAGGGATAATATCGACGGTGTAGAAATTCAGACGAATCCTTTACTACCTGCAACTTTAGATGATTTTAAAGAAGAGTTGGTTTTAATCCATGATATAAATCTTTATAATTTTGTGATTGATTTAAATATCGAGTTAGAAGAAAAAGGTCTTGATATAAAGGGTAAAGAAAAACTAGATTTTACTGCTATCTATGAGCCTCCGATAAAAATTGAAGATTTGCCAAATGGGCCATTGAACTTTATTGATATTCAAACTGCTATTGAATTTATACTTCCTTTATTTCAACTTCTTCTTACTGATAAGCAATTTTGGCGCTCGACTCAGAGCTTACAGCTTGATGAAACTATCGGAGTTTACTTTGCTAAGATTTTAAATCTTCATAATCGTCTTTTTTTAGTGAATAATAAGCATCCTCTCGTTCCAGCAAGTACAGATGAAGCAGGATATCGATTAGCCTTGCATAGTTTATCAACCGAAGCCCTACATGCAGCTCTGTTAAAAATTTCGAGAGGTGAGAAAATATGACCTTTTTTTTTTCTCTTTTCTTTATCATAATATGTGCGGGTATGTTGGGAGTGAGTATTGGATACCACCGTTTTCTTTCTCACAGGTCATTTAAAGCTCAAAGATGGTTTGAAGTTTTAATTGTCTTCTTAGGTATTCCTGCGGGAACTCCAATCCAATGGGTAGGAAATCACAGAGCACATCATCGCTATGTTGATACGGAGAAAGACCCTCACTCGCCACATTACGGCGGTTTTTGGTGGGCACATTGTGGGTGGTATATAAACTCCAGGAATCCACTACTTTGTTTTTTTTATGCTATTGCTGGGCCCCTGCGCACACTTTTTGATGCCTATTATCGACCAAGGTCAAATCAGGAGTATAATTCTTACGCCTTGGATATTATTTCGGACAAAGTATATGCTTGGATGATTCT
>CAYGJN010000089.1:0-11737 GCA_964350135.1 uncultured Bacteriovoracaceae bacterium
AAAAATAGAAAACCTAATGATAATGGAAGCTTTGGTGTAGATCTTAACAGAAATTATTCATATGGTTGGGGCACAGGTGGATCTTCTACAAATCCTAATTCTGATGTTTATATGGGACCTGAAGCGTTTTCTGAGCCTGAGACTCAAGCAGTAAGAGATTTTGTTGTTTCTCATCCTAATATTAGAATTCTTCTTACCTATCACACTTATTCAGAATTAATCCTTTACCCTTGGGGAGGATCTAAAGATGACGTACTTGGTGAAGATGGAGAAATTTTTGTAAAGATGGCTGAGCAAATGAGCCAATGGAATGACTATCGTCCAATGCCAGCAAGTGATCTTTATATTGCATCTGGTGATACTTGTGACTGGGCCTATGGATCACAAGGTATCTATTGTTTCACCTTCGAGCTTTCGCCTGGTAGATGGGGTGGAACCTTCTATCCTGGTGATATTATAGATGAAACATTCGAAGATAATGTTGGATCTGCACTCTACCTTATTGATTATAGCGATGACCCTTCAAGGGTACTTTCTGAAGAATATAACCCTTAAAATTCTTAGATATTAGGCCAGAGCAATCTGGCCTTTTTTTTTGTTCGTTATATGCTAAAAACTTTAAAGACAGTAAAACACAGAACAGGTACTTAGAATTGGAAATAGATAACGCTCTAAAGCAAGAAAGAAAAGTTTCTCATAAGATAACTGAAGAAGTTTTTCTACTTATTGAAGAATTAGAGCACAAACTTGTTTCTTATCAATCGAAATTAAATAAGAGAAAAATTTATTGCAAAGATGCTCTTGAAACAAGTAAAAATGAACTTATTAAAGATCTACAAAGTCTTCTGCAAGCTATCGCTGGACAAAAAGAAATCGATATTCCTGTAGAGGTTTTAACTTTAGGAAAAGATGTAATTGCATCAGGTGCTTGGATATCCCGTGCCTATATTCGTTATTTAAAATCTTTTTTAAACTTAGATGCTTCACCAAAAAAATATACTCGCTCTAGAGAAAACATAGTCAAAGCAATTGCTAATAACACCTTATTTGATCATCTAAACTTAGCTCCTGAACAAATTTTCCAAGCTGTTTTCCAAGAAATATGTCATGAGCATGATAATTTTGATTATATAACTCCTTTAAACATACCTCATATTGAAACAACGATTGTTATTGTTTCAGGTGTTCTCAACGAGTTATATAAAACGGCTGCATTTGAAAGAGGTGTTCAATATCTTAAAGAAAGATATGGCATTAAATATTTTGTAGCCAGAGTCCATGGCAGACAGGGCTCTACTTATAATGCCAGGCTCATGGAAGAACAATTAATTGATTATATAAAGCAAAATCCTGATGAAAAGCTTTGGATTCTCGCCCACTCCAAGGGAGGAATTGATGCTCTACATTTTCTAAAAAGAAATCCTCAGTTTGCTGAAGATAATATTGTTGGGCTTTCGACAATTGCATCTCCTATTCAAGGTTCCCCGCATGCAGACAGTAGAGTTGTTAAAGTTTTGAGCTATCTTAATAAGCTTGAGCATACAAAAATCTATAAAACTATTGATAATGGAAGAGATGTCCTCTTGAAGAATGTACCAAGATTTCTCTCCGAGAATTTCCAAAAGAGGTGGTTTCAAAAAAACCATAAATATTTACCAAATAATTTATTTTATAGCTCTTTGGCCCTAGAAAGTGAGTGGTATAAGGCTCACGTATGGATGTTATTAGCAAAATTAATTTTTAGAAGTGATAAACCTAATGACGGAGTTGTCGATACAGACAGAGCGCATTTTCCAAATCATTTTCCATCAATCAATCTTGGAACTATTACAGGACATCATTTAGTTGGGACTAGGTCATCAACTTTTAACCAAGAAGCATTACTAGAATCTTATATTATAACCTTGCACTACCTGGGTGTTCTAAAATAACAAATTCTTAATCTCTTTTCCTCATGGCTGCTTTAATACTATTGGGAATAACATCAACCCCTAGCCTTGCTCCTAGTTTTACAATGAATGGGATCGTAATAGGTGCAAGTGGAAGAATAAGAAAGACGCCAAGTCCAGCAGTTTTCAAAAGATCTCTAAACATCTTATTGGCTTTTTTAATATCTTTTTTAGATGCTTTGCCAAGAGTGTAGTCTGAGTATATTTCAATGATTACTATCGCATTTTGTCCTTCGCTCGCAAGGACTGTTCTAATTTTTCTGAGAATACGGATTAACCAATTTCGGATAGCGCGACTTTTCTCTGAAATCGCAACGATAAGCTTAAGAATAAAGTTCATTAGGCTTCGACACCGCCTCTTAAATTCATAAGCACTAATTTAGATACAGCTTTAAGTGTTTCGAAAACACCATTACCCTGTATGGCCACAGCATCAAAACTTGAACAGTTAAGTTCATTGATTTTTCGTTCTAGCTCTGTCGTATCCACACGGTTTGGAAGATCTCTTTTATTCCATTGCATAACAAGTGGAATCTTTTCAATATTATAACCCTGGCCAATAAGATTTTTCTTTAAGTTCTCATAACTTTCAATATTAGCTTCCATTCTCTCAACTTGTGAATCTGCAACAAACACAATGCCATCTACACCTCGAAGAATTAACTTTCTGCTGGCTTCATAAAAAGATTGTCCCGGTACTGTATATAAATGGAACCTAGTTTTGAAGCCTCGTATTTCACCAAGCTCCAAAGGAAGGAAATCAAAAAAGAGTGTTCTTTCATTTTCAGTATTAAGTGTTACAAGATCGTTTTTTAATCCACCACTTGTTTTTTGGTAAACATACTGAATATTAGTCGTTTTACCACCAAGGCTTGGCCCATAGTAAACAATTTTGCAGTTAATTTCCTTTGTCTGATAATTAACAAAAGACATTAGTTGGCCTCAAAGGTAAAAAGTTTATCAATTTCATTATCCGTTATATTGTTAAAAAGGTATTCGTCTTTTTTCGTATTTTTAATATTTTTATCTAACTTTACAATTTCCTGCATTAGCAGACTCAGAATTCTAAGCTCATTTCTCAATAAACCAGGATTAAGAATGTTTTTGTAAATACAACTTAAATAAAGTGGATCATGCTCTCTTATAAGAGTCATAAAAATACCTGAGTCGGCATCTCCAAAACTTAATTTTAACTCGTTTTGATTCTCATTTTTATCTAAAGATTTAAATGTATGTTGAGCTGCTTGCCACATACCACCCATTAAAGCTGATAAACTATGTCCTTTTGTGTTTCCATCTGAAAACAATAAAGTCCCATCAGCTCTTATGATAAATAATTCACTATCTTTAAGAACTAAAGTCTTATTTTTCTTTTCTTGAGTCAGTTCAGCAAGTTTATTGATTATATCTTGATTCACGATCTTAAAATCCCTTTCTATTTTCAAGAGCTTTAGAGATAGTCATTGAATCTACATATTCTAGACTTCCACCCATAGGGATTCCAAAACCAATTCTTTCAACTTCTACTGAGAGGTCATTAATTTGGTCTTTAATAAATGAACAAGTTGCATCTCCCTCAACGGATGGATTTACAGCTAAAATAATATTGGTAATACCAAGACTTTGGATTCTACTAAACAGTAGGTTTAACTCTAACTCTTCAGGGCCAATTCCTAGAAGTGGATTAAGTACTCCGCCCAGAACATGGTAGAGGCCCTTGTAATGGCCACTTCTCTCTATGGCCATAAGGTCATTTATTGATTCGACAACACAAATTGCTTTTGCTTCGCTTCTGGAGGGATGACTGCAAATTTCGCATTTATATTCATCACTCCATGTTCTGCATGACTCACATTTTTTTAATTTACCTAATTCTTCAATCGCTTTAGAGAATACGCCGAGCTCTTGTTGATGCCATTGAACTAAATTTAAAACAAGTCTTGTCGCAGACTTCTCCCCAATACTAGGAAGCCTATTAAACTGAACAACTAAATTGCGAATTGATTCAGGTAAATCCAAACTCTACTCCTAAAATAAACCTGGGATATTAATTCCACCAGTTACCTTAGACATTGCGCTTGAAACCATATCTTGAGATTCTTTAACTGCTTTATTAACTGCTGTTTTCACAAGGTCTTCTAGTGTTGCGACATCTGTTGGATCAACACATTCTCTATCTATTGAAATACTTATAATTTCTTGCTTGCCATTAATTTTGATTTTAACGACACCACCACCAATCGCTGTTTCTAATTCTCTTGCCTCAAGTTCTTTTTGAAGTGTTGCAAGTTTTGACTGCATTTGTTGTGCTTGTTTCATTAATTGATTAACATTCTTCATTTTTATTCCCCTTGCCCTCTTAGAATAACTTTATCTACTTTTGAATTAAACAAAGTTTGAGCTTCTAAAACATATGGATCGTTTTTAAGCTCTTCTTCTTTTTTTTGGGCCACCACCATTTCTTTTTGTTCTGCTATATCACTTCTTTTTTGAAAGCTAATTTTTTCTTTTTTCTCATCATCAAGTTTTTCAAAATCTAAATCAATGCTCTCTTTCTCTATTTCGAAATACTCCGCAATATGATTTTTAACCCTAAGCTTTATTTTATCCTCAATAAGATAATCATAAAAAATCTCACTTGAACGATCAAAGCCTAAAACAATATGTATTTTTTCACTAGAAAATGAGCTCTCTGGTAAAATATTACCTTGCTCTAAGTTATGAGCAAGTGCTGGCTGCTCCTCTAATAAAGCATGAATGAAACCATCCCAATCTTTTGTACTTGATGGCGCACTCACTAATTCTTCAGTTTTTTTTTCTTCTACAACTTCTTGTGGTTGTGAAGTCTGAGTGACAGCTATATTTTGACCTGAGCTTTTCTCGTTAAAGAACTCTCTTCGAAGTGAAACTTTTCTTAAAATTATTTCAGAAACTTTTTCAGGGTCAACAGATTTCATTGCCCAAGTAAAATCCTTGGCCAATATTTCAAAAATCCAAAATAGCTCAGCCCCCGAAACATTATCAAGGGATCCCTCTTTGATAACATTGTGCTGATACAACGATTTGGGATTATCCATCTTTTCAATAATAAAATAAATATAATCTAAAATGCCTTGAGTAAAATTAACCAGATCTACATTTTCACTTAAACTCTGCTTAAAAACTTCGGCACAAGCTTTATCATCTCCCATGAGAAGTGATGAAACGACGTCTTTCAAGGATGAAGTTTTTGCAATACCTAATGACCTTGAAACTGTAGCTTCTGCAATATGCCTTTCAGTTGAAAAACTTAATACTTGGTCAAGAAGAGTCAAAGTGTCTCTGAAAGATCCTTTCCCTAATCTACATATCTTTTTTATAAGCTCTTCACTATCAAAGCCAATATTTTCTTTTACAAGTACTTCTTTAATATAATTTAAAAGTGTTTCTATACTAGCTGTTCTAAAGTCGAAACGCTGACACCTGGAAAGAACAGTGTTTAAAATTTTTGCAGGCTCTGTTGTTGCTAGAATAAAAACAACATGCTCAGGTGGTTCTTCTAATGTTTTAAGAAGAGCATTAAAGGCTGATGCTGAAAGCATATGAACTTCATCAATAATATAAACTTTTTTCCTTCCTCCCACTGGAAGGTAGTGAACATTCTCAACTAGCTGTCTAATCTGGTCAACGCCATTATTGCTTGCACCATCAATTTCTTGAACATCCATTGAACTGCCCTGATCAATTGATTTACAAGAAGGACAAACTCCACATGGATTAAAATCGTCTTGAATAGAATTGCAGGTTAAGGCTTTTGAGAAAATTCTAGCGGCGGTAGTTTTTCCAATTCCTCTTGTTCCTGTGAACAAATAAGCGTGCGCAATATTATTATTTTTCAAAGAATTTACTAAGGATTTTGTAATATGCTCTTGCCCAATAATTTCATCGAATTTTTGGGGTCTAAGTTTTCTGGCAAGGACTAAATAACTCATGAAGGAATCCTGATTCAAAACGGCAGCTCTATCCACTTTCACACAGTTTCAGGACTTACCGTTGCTCCGTTCCCGGCCTGGCGGAGTTGGCCCATTCACAATTGAAAGCAATAAAACTGCCGCCCCCATGTTATTCCGAGCACATGCCTCTGTCAAAGAAGCTAACTCTTTAATATTATTGACTTTTCCGGCACCTACTAAGACCTCACCTGCAAGCTACCGATAGAGGGCTTAGAATGAGCACAATAAAGAAAGTTTTTACACTTATTTTACTACTTCAAAGCATCCAGTCTTATGGTTTTGAAGACACAATTAGATGGCTCGCATCATCATCTGGGAAGATACCTTTCAAGACTTCTAAAGGCAGTAATGACAAAGGTGATCTCTATTTAAACCTTAATAGAAGGGCCATCAAAATTGACAAGAATGTCTCTCTAGGAGCAATTGCATATTCTCTCTATCGCGGACCGGTATGGGGAGAAAAAGGAAGCATGAAAAAACTCTTGAGAATAAATCCAGCTTTAAAAAATAACCCAAATGCTTTTATTGAAAAAAATGACACTCTTTTTGTTCTTTCAACTGAGCTTAGTAAATGTAACACCGAGATCAGAAAAGGACATTATTATGTAAAAAAATTAGTTTATTCAAAAAGGTCTAAGAGAAAACTTGTCAAAAAATGCTCTCGAGACAATAACGCAATTTCTCTTAAAATGAATCCACATAAAAAAATTAGCCGAATGCCTGCAAGTATTGAACCTCAAGCTGATGAAATTCAAGCTCAGCCAAAAAACCTTGAGAATCTAAAAGAGATAATGCTCACGAAGCCTTTAGAGTCTACAGTAGTTAAAGCAGGGGAAGTAAACTTCTCATGGGAAAGACCTAAAGGTGTAAGAGATGTTGTTCTTTTTCAAATTCAAACCGCAGATGGTGATGATGTCTATAAAAGAAGCACCACGGGTACGAGAAGAACCAAATGGCTTACAAAGGGTGATTATAGGTGGCGTCTAAGTGGGGACGATAGTATTAAAGACGATTCTTGGATTTATTTTTCCGTGAAGTAGAGTTCTTTTTATCAAACTCTTTCATTTCCTTAACCATTTTCACAACACTCTTGCAGGCAATAAAATTATCATTTACAAAATAATTTCTCTTCGATTTTTTACAAGCAATAGAAGTAAATGAACCTTTACCCTTATTATTTTTGCATTTATTTGTTTTTATAAATTTATCCAGTCTCTTTTGAGGTAAATGAAAACAAGCTTTCTCACCTGTTGTTAACCAGTACTTTGTAGTTCGAGAAACAGCCTCGTTGCAAGAGTGCTTATCTTTAAAATAATGAAAGGTCTTAATCTCAGAGCGAGTTTTCTTAGGCATAAGCATTGTTTTTTGAAGTTCTTTGGCGACATTATCAGTGCATATAATAGAGTTCTTGGAAGTTTTAAGTAATGAGCAAAGTAATTCATTTTTTGATTGGGTACTAATAAAGCTGTCGGGATTTCCATTAAATACTATGCAGTTATATCCAGGCCCGCTAATCCAGATCTTTCCAAAAGTCTGAAGACTACTTAAAGAAACAAGAATAATTGCTATTTTTATCATGACTTTTTATACAAGCTTAATAGTCATATTGCCAAGGGCAAAACCCTATGATAACTCTTCACAGTATTAAGGGAGCCCCATGAAGATTTCACTCTGTTTATTATTTTTTACATCTATTTCCTTAGCTGAAACTGTTTTAGAAAAAGATGCTACTCAGCTAAAAGTTGCGAATCAAAAAGATAATAAAATACAAGTAAACGGAAAAATTAGCTATGAAGGGCTTAGTTCATCTGAAGATAATGAAAGAGAAATTGAATACTCAAATCAAGAACTTGAAATGGGTATTAAATACAAATTAAAAAACAAGGACTCTCTAAGTCTTAAAACAACCATCAAACATACTGACTTTGGAACAGATCTTTTATTCCCAGCTCTAGGCCCTGATTCTATAAAAGATTTTACAACTAATAAAACCAGTATCTCTCATAACAAAAAATTTGTTTCTAAAAGTAAACTTTCTACTTCTCTTTCAATAAGCTCAGTTAATGAAACTCCTTATAAAGAAGCTGAGGATAATACGTACTCTGTTAATACCATGTATACCCTGCCTGTTAGCAAATCAAACTTTTGGTTATTGGGCATTAATTATTCTTTTTCTGAAAATAACGACAAAAATATACCATTTCCAATTATTTCTTACTCATATAACCCTAGTAAAAATTTCAATGCTCTCATTGGACTTCCTTTAAGTCTTCAGTATAGTCCAAACTCTGAATTTTCAATCACGTCAAAATATACTCCACCGCAATCTTTAAAACTAAAAGCTAGTTATAAAATAGATCAATCTAATACTGGCTATATAAGTTATATGATTTCAAACCCTCAGGCCTTTCGCCCAAGTCAAAGGTTTGATAAAGAAACTTTTCTTTTTTATAACGAGAAAAAATACTCTGCAGGTGTAAACTCTAAAATAACAAAGTCATTGTTTTTTGATTTAAATGCCTTATACCTTTATGACAGAGAGATCTGGGTTGAAAAAGATAGTGATGACGAAACCGATGTCTTAGGTATTAGAAACGAATTTAGACTTCAAAGCTCTCTCGCCCTAAGCTTTTAAAAGATTGGAATGAGTCTTGCACCATTAAATCTAAATGAGTGCAATTACTAGAAACTATATTTTATATGGTCTTGTAACCTGTTTATATTTAACAGGTTCTTACGCTGGTTCTTGCTTAGCAACTATTACCAATGTGCTAACGCCTATTCAGGCCGTCAAAAAACTAGACACTTCCCTAGATGGAATCGGTGCAGATCTTAACCCTAAGGTTATTCACCAAACTCTAGAGACACCTCTGTTTAACCCTAGTGCTCTAATTAATTCTTTAGCAAAAGATGACACCTTAAAAGAGCTCTTTGAATCGTCCGCCGGAAAAAGTGGAGGGTACAGCATAAGGTCCCATGTTCTTAGACTTTTTGAGATTATGACAACACAGCTGCCAGCAATAGATTATTTTATTCATATAAAAGCCTCTCCCAAAGTTGATCTCTTAAAAACAATGAGAATAACTGCTGCCCTTCATGATATTGGCAAACCTATTTCAGCAAGTTTTACAGGCGAAGATACTCAAGATTTATTTAACTTACCTCTTCTAAAAGAATTAATGAGAAAACTAAAATTTACCAAAGAAGAAACAACTCTCTCTCACTCTTTAGTTGGAGCTGGTGTTTTTGGAAATCTAATTCAGGGCAAAATAACTGTTAATGAAGCTTATCTAAGGTTAAGCGAGCTTGCTGAACTGAATAATTTAGCTATCGCTGATTATTACCAGCTGCAATTATTCTTCTTTACAATAGACGCTGCTGCTTATGATTCTCTCAAGGAAACCATCTTTGTTGAAAGCAATAGGATTCTCTATCTCAACTCTCCACTGGTCAGGACCCTAGAGGAAAATATTGATTTCTAAATTTGCTATAGCAGAAATGTGTAACATATTGTAAAAATGAATCGCAATATATGCAGAAGCGTTAGCGCCTGCATTGCATGGGCGGATTACTTAAGGTAAAAAACGAATCCTCATATATGGAGAATTGGCCGAGTGGTCGAAGGCGCACGCTTGGAAAGCGTGTATACGGGCAACCGTATCAAGGGTTCGAATCCCTTATTCTCCGCCACATTACCGCAGCAACTTTTTTAACTTTTAATTTTAAGTAGTTAGAAAAACAGTTCAAAAACTCAGGACCATATCAGGACTATTTGCATTTAAAAACTAGTGTAACCCAAGGATTATTCACCGAAACAAAACCTTCATGATGAGCTTTTACATCCTGAGTCTTCTTAAGCACCTCATAGCCTTTTGGGCATTTTTTATCAATCATTTCAAATGCAACAGCTTTTGGCTGCTTATCAAATCTGAAGTGTTCGATATCCGCATAAGTAATAGTTCCACCATCTTTCACTTCTTCCTTCATTAAGACATGCTCTTTCATTTGCTTCGTACCTTGCTTGATCGCACAAGAACAAAAAAGAAACATACTGACTAGTAGAAACTTCATTACATTATCCTTTGCTAGTATTATTCAAAACTTCGGATGCATTAAAGCAATACTTATCTTTAATTTCTTTATCACTTAGACGAACAACACCCTCAACAATATCTAGACCAACATTTTGAGTTAAAAACAACCCTGTCGCTAAAGCTATTTGCTCTTGAGACCCTTTAGAATTATCAAGACAAAAGAACTGCTTTTTCTCTGCAGCTGCAAGCTCAGAGGCCCTTCTTAAAAATCTTTTGTGTGCAACCTCAGAACCTGCATCGGAATACTTTAATCGATAAACATTCTTTTGAATTTTAAATTCTTCATATCCTGTTCTATGAAGACCATTTGCTCCAGCTTTTTGATATGGTGGAGTTCCACAACCGATCAAAGAAAATAAAGCAAGAATCAAAATAAATTTTGTCTTCATAAACTACCCCTTTCGATGATTTGTTATTATAGCACGGAAAAACGGTGCTCAGACAAACAGTCCTTGTTTAATCCAAAATCGACAACATTAGAATTGGCAGCCATATAGCTCGGATGCAAATGAGCATAATGCTTTTCTGTTATCTCTACGGAATGATGCCCAAGGTTTTTTGAAAGCAAAAAGATATCCCCACCAGACATACACCAATTACTGGCCATGGTAGTTCTTAAGTTTTTAAACTTGATCGACCTAACTTCAGCTTGCTCAACATGCCTTCTAAACTCTCTATCTCCTAAATGCATATAGCCCACAGGTTCACCGTTGGGCTTAACAAAAACATACTCAAGTGATTTCGAGGTGACTCTTAAATTGCTCAAGCAGCGAAACACACTATCACTCATAGATATCCTGCGAATTTTACGAGATTTTGTTGTTTCTTTTAAGCCATAGCGGTCCCTAGACCTAGACACCGTGATAATCCTTTTATCAAGATCAATTGCTGACCACAAAAGCCCAGCCAACTCAGACTTCCTAAGTCCATGATTAATTGCAACGAGATACAAAGGAAAGAGATATGAATCCTTAACTGAATTCAAAAATCGATCTATTTCAGCTGGTAGCCAGTACTCCAAGTCCTCTTCTTGAATATTAATTTTTTGTAACCCTTTTAATGGATTCCTGTGAATCATTTGAGACTTTTCTGCAAAGTAAAAAATGCTTTTAAAAACTGTAAGTATCAAATTCGACCTTCGCGGGGACAGTTTGCTATCAGTTAACAGCTGCGCCTTTAACACCTCTCCATCAGAAAAGTTAAAAGACTTCATTGATTTCCCATTAAACCTAGCCAGCAAATGATTCTTGAGCACACTTGCATACTGATCCCTGGTTCTGTTCGCCTTGTCGGATTTACTGCTAAGCCATAGCGATGCAACATCCTCAAAGCTTCTGTCCTGAATGATCTCTTCGCCAATACTGAGAAACCTTTCTCGCTCTGCAACCTTAATAGCTTTCCAGTTGGCAGCATCTGTTTTTCTTCTAAACCACTTAGAACGAAGCCTATGTCCATTGAGATAATATGACTCCCGATAAACATAACCGTTCTTTCGTTTACTCTTTTCCATACTGAACCTCCTTTAAAATTAGAGATTCAGCCCTATACCCAATATTCGAATGTTGAAGTTCGAGACCCGTGAAGAATCCGAACTGTTGGTCATAATAGATATAGAGCAATAACATGTGAAGCATTTTTGTACCCCTAACTTTTTCTCCCCCCCCTTGTTGTTACACTTCCAATAACAGCATTTGCACCACTC
>CAYGJN010000090.1:0-11693 GCA_964350135.1 uncultured Bacteriovoracaceae bacterium
CTTCCAAGAAGAACAAGTGAAATTAGAATTCGAGATAGATGTTTAATTACTGGGAGACCTCGTGGATTCATGAGAAATTTCAAGATGAGCAGGATCGCATTTAGAGAACTTGCAAGTCGCGGGATGATTCCTGGAATAACAAAGTCCAGCTGGTAATTAAGGAGTACTTAGATATGATGACTGATCCTATTGCTGATTTTCTTACAAGAATTAGAAATGCCATTACGGCCGGGCATGACCGTGTAGAAATACCGGGAAGCAAAATCAAGGCAGGTATTTGTAAAGTTTTGAAAGAAGAAGGCTATATTAAGTCTTTTAAGGTTATCGCGAAATCACCAAGCGATATTAGAATAAAAGTAATTTTAAAAGAAAATGCAATCATTGGATTGCAAAGAGTTTCTAAGCCTGGTCTTAGAAAATATGCAGGTTACAGAGATAAGCCAAGAGTGCTAAGTGGTCTTGGTGTATCAGTTATTTCAACGTCAAAAGGGATCATATCTTCTAGGAAAGCTGATCATCTTAAAGTTGGCGGTGAATTACTTTGTAATATTTGGTAGGAGCGAGAGATGTCAAGAATAGGTAAAGAGCCAATAGTAGTTCCAGACAAAGTTCAAGTTAATATTGATGGTCTGGCTGTAAGTGTAAAAGGTCCCAAAGGGGAGCTAGCTTTTACGTTTGCAGAGGGTGTGAACATTAACAGAAAAGAAAATGAAGTTCTTGTAACTCCAGTAGATGCAAATGATAGAAATCATAAGTCTCTTTGGGGAATGACGAGAACTCTTGTTAACAATATGGTTGTTGGAGTAACAGACGGCTTTGAAAAAACATTAATTTTTAATGGTGTTGGTTATAAGGCAGCTGTTTCTGGGGATACGTTAACGTTAAACCTGGGATACTCTCACCCAATTGATTATAAACTTCCTGAGGGAGTGAGTGCAAAAGTTGTTAAAAATGAAATTATGATTTCTGGATGCAGTAAGGAGCTTGTTGGTTTTACTGCTGCAAAAGTTAGATCTTTCAGACCGCCAGAGCCTTATAAAGGTAAAGGTGTGAAATACTCAGATGAAGTAATTATTAGAAAAGCTGGTAAAACCGGTGCTAAGAAGTAGGTAAATAATGAGAAAGCCAACTGGTAAACTTAGAAATTTAAAGAAAGTAAGACAGTTAAGAAGAAAACTTTCAATAAGAAAAAACGTTAATGGAACTGAGTTAAGACCAAGAGTTTGTACAATTAAATCAAATAAGCATTTAGTTGTTCAGGTAGTTGATGATTCAATAAGCAAAACTCTTTTCTCTGTTCAGACTTATGGTAAGAACGCAGTAAAAGCAAAATCTAATAAAGATGGTGCTAAACTTGTTGGTGCAGCTTTGGCTGAGCAACTTAAGCAAAGAAAATTAGAAAATGTTGTTTTTGATAGAAACGGTAATAAGTATGCCGGTGTGATAGCAACTCTTGCGGACTCTCTTAGAGAGAACGGAATCAGAGTTTAGCTCTAGGGGAAATCATGACTGATGAAGTAAAAGAAGAAGCTGGAAAAACTGAAGAAGCTGCTGCTCAAGAAGAGAAAAAAGCTGCTCCAAAGAAGAGACATAATAAAAGACCGCCTAGAGAAAAAGCTGCTACGGCTGGTGGACCAAGTGTCGATCTTGAAGAAAGAGTAGTTGCAGTCAATAGGGTTGCCAAAGTTGTTAAAGGTGGACGTCGTTTTTCTTTCTCTGCACTTATTGTTGTTGGTGACAAAAGAGGTCGTGTTGGTTTTGGTTTAGGTAAAGCAAAAGAAGTTCCTGAAGCAATCAGAAAAGCTAAGATGACTGCTGAGAAAAGTATGATTCCTGTTCCAATTGAGGCAGGAACGATTCCTCACACTGTTCTTGGAACATGGGATGCGGGAAAGATTTTATTTAAGCCTGCTGCTGAAGGTACTGGGATTAAAGCCGCTGGTGCTTGTCGTTCTATTTTAGAACTGGCTGGTGTTGAGAATGTATTAACAAAATCGCTAAGAGGGAATAACCCTCACAATATTGTAAAAGCAACATTTGATGCTCTTAAGCAATTACGTTCAAAAGAAACTATTGCAAAAGTAAGAGATGCAGAAGTTGCAACAATTAGAATTAAATAGAGGTAAGTGATGAGTAAACAAATCACAGTAAAACTTAAAAAAAGTACTATTGGTTGTACAGACAAGGTCAAAGCTTGTGTTAGAGGCTTGGGTCTTCGTAAAACAGGAACTTCAAAAACTCTTGAAAATACGCCAGCAGTACGTGGAATGATAAAAAAAGTAATCCACCTTTTAGAGGTTAGTGAGTAACTTGGAGTAACGTCGTGTTAAGGTTAAATAATTTATCGAGCCCTAAGGGCGCAACAAAAAACACTAAAAGAATTGGCCGTGGTCAAGGTTCAGGTCAGGGAACTCAGGCCGGTAAAGGGCATAAAGGTCAAAAAGCTCGCTCTGGCGGGGGCATCCCTTTAGGCTTTGAAGGTGGTCAAATGCCTTTATATAGAAGACTTCCTAAAAGAGGTTTTTCTAATTATTTGTTTAGAAAGCATTTTGCCATAGTAAATTTAGCTCAATTAGCAGATTTTTCAGGTGAAGTGACTAGAGAGAGTCTTATCTCTGCTGGTTTAATTGCTGGCGGTAAAAAGAAGCTTCCAATTAAGATTTTAGCTAAGGAAGGGGACAAACTTCAAAAGTCTTTGACTTTTACAGGTATTGAGAAGTTTTCTAAAGCAGCAAAAGGACTGATTGAAAAATCTGGTGGAAAGATTCAATAATTATTTATTAGTATAGTATTTTTAATGAATTTAATGCCGGCTCAAGGGAGCTGGCAGTTTTATTTTTAGGTGGGCGTAATGAATATAGGCCAAGGAAAAGTCGAAGAACTCAAAAAGAAAATTTTTGCAACAATCCTTTTACTTATTGTTTTTAGGATTGCGGCTCAGATTCCAGTTCCTGGTGTTGATGGGCTTGCTTTAAAATCTTTTTTTGAAGGTCAAGAAAGATCTATTTTTGACTTGATTAATACCTTTAGTGGTGGTGCCCTAAAAAGGCTATCAGTTCTTGCTTTAGGGATCATGCCTTATATTACGACATCAATTATTTTCTCTTTGTTGGGAGAGGTTATTCCTCAAATTCAAGAGTTACAGCAAGACTCTGAAGGCCATAAGAAAGTTCAAAAGTGGACAAGGTATGCCACAGTTCTTCTTTGTATGGTTCAAGGTTATGGTATGGCTACATATTTTGAGTCAGTGAGATCTCAAAGTGGTTTGCCAGTTATTCCTGAGCCTGGACTTTATTTTAAGTTAACGACAATGATCACTCTTACTGCTGGTACAATTTTCTTGATGTGGTTAGGAGAGAGAATTACAGAGTACGGCCTTGAAAATGGTGTCTCGCTTATTATTTTTGCTGGTATAGCTGTTGATTTACCAACCGAATATGCACAAAAAATTACCCTTTTTAGAAACGGTGAACTTTCAGGCTTTACACTGCTTTCAGCTATCGCTGTTACAGTGATTGCTTTTTTTATCATTTCATATATAGAGAAATCCTTTCGAAATATACCAGTCCAATACGCGAAGAAAGTTGTACATAATAGGGTTTACGGCGGAACACAGAGCCTTCCAATGAGAGTGGATACAGGTGGTGTTATGCCTCCAATTCTTGCATCTTCACTATTAATGGCCCCTGCCACAATTTTTAACTTGGTACCAAAGGATAGTATTATTGCTCCATACTTAGAGACGATTACTCAATCTCTTTACCCTGGGCAGTTATTGTTTAATGTATTTTTTGGATTATTGATTGTTTATATGGCCTATTTTTATGCTCCAATTCAGTTCAAAACAAAAAGAATTGCAGAGCAAATGCAAAAAAATAACGCCTTTGTTCCTGGTATCCGCCCAGGAGAGAAGACAAAAGAATTTTTAGACTATGTTCTTAATCGATTAACTTTCTTTGGATCTCTCTTTTTAATTGTTATTTGTATTGTTCCAACGATTGTTAACCCTCAAACAAGAATGGGAGGAACAGCCCTACTTATTCTTGTGAGTGTTTCAATTAGGGTTATGATGAATATTCAGTCATTCTTATTTTCTGGCCGTTATGAGACTTCTTATAAATCTCGCGGGAAATACAGTGGCGGGAATAAGAGGTTTTAATAATGACTCAGCTGGTTCTATTAGGCGCACCAGGTTCTGGCAAAGGAACCCAAGCTGTTAGGCTTGTTAAAGAGCATGGTTATAACCATGTTTCTACAGGTGACCTTTTAAGATCTGAGATCAAAAAAGGCACTGAGCTTGGTAAGAAAGTTGATGGTGTTCTTAAGGCTGGAGAGCTAGTTAATGACGATATGGTTCTTGAACTATTAAAAGCTAATTGTGATTTAGAGTCAGGGCAGTATATCTTTGACGGTTTTCCTCGCAATATTGAGCAGGCAAAGCTTCTAGAAGACAATGTTCTCAAGGGAAAAGCATATCTAGGCGTTTATTTTAATATGCCTACAAATGTTCTTGTAGAAAGACTTACAAACCGTAGAGTCTGCAAGGATTGCGGTGCTGTATATAATTTGAAATTTCTTCCTCCTAAAAAGGAAGGGGTTTGTGACAAGTGTAACTCCACTAATATCTATCAAAGAGATGATGATAAGAAGGAAGTTATTGAAAACAGGATGGAAGTCTATAAAAGCACAATTGGACCTGTATTAGACTATTACAGGGAGAAGAATATCCTGGTTGAAGTAGATGCCTCTCTTGAGATAGATCAGGTATTCCAAGAAGTTACTAAGGCTGTTAAAGAGTAGATTGTCTACTAAAAATATTGATTAGAATCTTGCCATTATGCAAGATTATGGCTATAAAGGCGTGCTAGTTTAGGAGTAGAATGAGCGAAACCATTGAAGCTGAAGGTGAAGTTACTGAGCTTTTGCCAAACACAAAGTTTAGGGTGAAGCTTCCAAACGGACATTCAATTGTTGCTCATATTAGTGGCAAGATGCGAATGCATTTTATTAAGATACTTCCGGGTGACAAAGTACTCGTCCAAATTAGCAAGTACGACTTGAATAAGGGAAGAATTACATTTCGGAATAAGAAATAGTTGGGGTTGTTATGAAAGTTAGATCTTCAGTAAAAAAGATTTGTAAAGATTGTAAAATTATAAAAAGAAAAGGCGTCTTGAGAGTTATTTGTAAAGCAAACGCTCGTCACAAGCAGAGACAAGGTTAATTAGGAGTTATTGATGGCGCGTATTTTAGGTGTTGACCTTCCAAGAAACAAAGCAATGAGAATAGCACTAAGATCACTTTATGGAGTTGGTCCTAAGCTTGCTGTTGATGTTTTAACTGAAGCAGGTATTGAACTTGAAACAAGTTCAAATGAAATTACAGAGGACGATGTTCAAAGAATCAGAAAGGTTCTTGATAGCTACACTGTTGAAGGTGATCTTCGTCGTGAAGTTGGACTCAATATAAAAAGATTAAAAGACCTTGGTTGTTACCGTGGTCACAGACATAGAAGAAGTTTACCTGTTCGTGGGCAACGTACTCATACGAATGCACGTACTAGAAAAGGTAAATCAGTAGCTATTGCTGGTAAAAAATCAATCAAGCAATTGAAGTAAGGGTAAATAAGAATGGCTAAAGCGACAGTTAAAAAGAAAGTTAAAAAGAATATTTCCCATGGTGTTTGTCACATTCAGTGTTCATTTAATAACACTATTGTGAGCTTTACCGATCAAAAAGGTAATGCGCTTGCTTGGGCTTCTGCGGGCCAATTAGGTTTTCGTGGATCTAAAAAATCGACTCCATTTGCTGCTCAGATGGCTTCGCAAGAAGCTGCTAGAAGAGCTCAGGAGCATGGACTTTCAACTGTTTCTGTAAAAGTAAAAGGTCCTGGAGCTGGTCGTGAAAATGCAATTCGTGCATTAGTTGCCGCAGGTCTTAGAATTACTGCTGTTGCAGATGTGTCGCCAATGCCTCATAACGGTTGTCGCGCACCAAAGAGAAGAAGAGTTTAATATAAAGCTTGGCTTTGTATATATATAAATAACAATCTGTTTATTCAGATTTAACGAAGGATGAAGAACCATGGCCAGATATAGAGGTCCAGTTTGTAAACTTTGTCGTCGAGAAGGTGAAAAGCTATTCCTTAAAGGTGCTCGTTGTTATACTGACAAATGCGCTATTGAGAGAAGACCTTATCCACCTGGTCAGCACGGACAAAGAAGATCAAAACTTTCAGATTACGCTGTTCAGTTAAGAGAAAAACAAAAACTTAAAAGACTTTATGGTATTTCGGAGCAACCGATGAGAAACCTTTTTGCTAAGGCGTCTCGAATGAAGGGTGTTACTGGTGAAAACCTATTGTCTCTTTTAGAAAGAAGACTAGATAACGTTGTTTATAAAATTGGTTTTGCAGCTTCTCGTAAAGAAGCTCGTCAATTAGTTAAGCATGCTCACTTTGTAGTTAATGGTAAAGGGGCAGATATTCCTTCAATGTTAATTAGCAAGGGTGATGTAGTTGAGCTTCGTGTGAAGTCAAAAGACTGCAAGAAGCTTACTGGTGCACTTGAAGCAAATAGTATTCGCGAAATTCCATCTTGGATTGAAGTTGATGCAAGTTTACTTAAAGGTACTGTTAAGGATCTACCAAGAAGAGAAGATGTTACTTCTACGGTTGAAGAACGTCTTGTTGTCGAGCTTTATAGTAAATAATTGAACACTTAGGAGATTCATATAATGAGTACGTTTATTAGCAAAAATTGGACTAACATGATTAGACCAAAGAATCTTGAGCTTGATCAAGATTCACTTAATAGAAACTATGGTAAGTTCGTAGCAAAACCTCTTGAAAGAGGTTACGGATTAACTTTAGGTAATAGTTTAAGAAGAGTTCTTCTTTCCTCACTTCAAGGTGCAGGGATTGTCGCTATTAAAGTTGATGGTGTTGATCACGAATTTGGTACGATCAATAACGTTAAGGAAGAAGTTTCCGAAATTATCCTTAACCTTAAAGAGCTTAAGTTTAAAGTTCGCGACCATGAAGAAGTTACTTTAGTTCTTGAAAGAGGAACTGAGGGGGCTGCAACTGGTAATGATATTTCTGAAAATCCAAATGTTGAAGTATTAAATGCTGACCATGTAATCTGTAATATCTCTTCTGGCGGCTCAATTAGAATTGAGCTTCTTATTGCAAGAGGTAAGGGTTATGTAATGGCTGCTGACAATAAAGAAAACCATGATCTTCCAATTGGTTGGATTTATGTTGATACACTTTTTTCACCTATTGATCGTGTTAACTACACAGTTACAAATGCAAGGGTTGGAAAAAGAACAGATTATGACAAACTTACTTTAGAAGTTTGGAGTAATGCTGGTATTAATCCTCAAGATGCTGTTGCTTATGCTGCAAAAATATTGAGAGATCAATTAACTGTATTTCTTAATTTTGAAGACGAAGATGAAGTTGTTCAAGTTGAAGTTAAAACAACGACAAGCGCTGCTGCAAGCCCTAATACTATTTCAAATGAGTTTTTACTTAAGCCAGTTAGCGAACTTGAACTATCTGTTAGATCAGCAAATTGTTTACAGAATGCAAATATTAAATATATTTACGAACTTGTTTCTAAGACTGAAGGTGAAATGCTTAGAACTAAGAACTTTGGTAGAAAATCTCTTAATGAAATCAAAGAGATTCTTTCTGCAATGGGGCTTGGTTTAGGTATGAAAGTTGATAGTATCATGAAGCAAGTACAAGATCAGGGCAACTAGCCTTAGGCGGAGAATGTTATGAGACATCAAAGACATAAATATAAATTAGGGGTAGATCCGGCCCACAGAAAGTCTCTTATGAAGAACTTATCAATTTCTTTAATTGATCATGGTGCGATTAAGACCACTCACGCTAAGTGCAAGGCTCTTCAGCCTTATATTGAAAAGCTTATTACAATTGCTAGAAAGGATTCTGTTGCAAATAGAAGACTTGCTTTTTCTAGGCTTAATAACAAGGCTGCTGTGAAAAGACTTTTTGATGAAGTTGGACCAAAGTTTAAAGAAAGAAATGGTGGTTATACACGTGTTTCTAAATTAGCTGATGGCCGAGTTGGTGACAACGCGCCTGTTAGTTATATTTCTTTTGTAGAATAGATTTTAGTTTAAATTTTATAATAAAAGGCCACTTCTTGTGGCCTTTGTTAATTGAGGTTAATAATTAAGAATCTACTTATTATTCTAATTGTTTTTGCTTTTACTTTTGCTATTGCCTTTTATGAGCGTAGCAAAGTTGCAGATTTTTATTATTCGGCCGACGAAGATTTGATGGTTGCCGAGCTTCCCCCTTTTGAGTTTCGCTCACTTGAATCAAATGAGATAATTACTAAAGAAAGTTACAGTCCAGAAACTGCTTTGATGATTCATTTTTGGGGTACTTGGTGTGGTCCATGCATTCCTGAACTACCTCAAATAATAAGGTTAGCTGAAAGGCTTGAAGATAAAAATATTAAGTTTTTATTGATTGCTGTCAACGATAAGCGCACAGATGTAGAAAAATTTTTAACACGTTTTAAGAACTTGCCATCTAATATTGTCGTATTACTGGACATTGAAGGGAGTGGGATGACTTCTTTTGGTACAGTAAAGGTCCCAGAGAGCTACCTTTATATGCAAAGGAAAAGCGCTAAAAGGTATATTGGCCCCCAGGAATGGGATAAGCCTTATTACTTTACTCAATTAAGTAAGATCTTGTAATTACAAGTAAATCATTTTTTTTTGCATAATTATTTTGCAACTAAAGTCCAGACCGTAAAGAACTTAGGCAGATCGCCGAAAAGTATTCAGAGTTTAATAAATAAATTAATCAACTCGAGGAATACTTATGATTAACTGGAAAGAAATTAGTGGGTTACATGTTATCCAAAAGCTAGAAAGAGTCATTGGGAGATGGTTTGGTGTTGAAGTTTTTTTCACTGATGAGCATTTCAAAGTTCATAATGGTTTATTAAATTCAGACCACGAGTTTGTTAATAATTTTATGAAAGTTCAATTGGGCCTTGATTATGGGAAAGATTATCTAACTCAAGATATAGAAAAGACAAGTCAACAACTAGATGAAAAAGGTGATGGTAAGGCCATGTACTATAATTCTTTCTTTGAAGGAATCAGAGGTATGGCAGCTCCAATCTTTATAGATGGAGAATTTAAAGGAGCAGTTTTTGCAGCACCATATGTTCCAAGCTCTTTTACAAAAGAAGAAGAGTCAACACTAGCAAAGAAGCTTGTTGAGTGTGGAGCTAATAATCAAGATTCAAAAATGGCAGTAGAAGGCCTAGCAAGGCTTACTATTCAAGACAAAGAATATTTACAAGAGCTGGTTGAAATTATGTCTCAGGAGATTGCAACATTTCATAGCGAAATCTCTGTTAGGGAAGAAAGAATTCAGGAGCTTAATAGTGAACTTGGTTCAAAATATCGTTATCACAATATGATTGGGAAATCGAAAAAAATGCAAGCAACTTATCGTTTGCTTGAAAAGATTCAATCAAGCGAATCAACTGTTATGATTCAAGGTGAAAACGGAACAGGGAAAGAGCTTGTGGCAAAAGCTATTCACTTTAATTCCCCAAGAAAAGACAGAGTTTTCATTGCTCAAAACTGTTCAGCTTTTAACGATAATCTTTTAGATAGTGAACTTTTCGGACATGTGAAAGGATCATTTACTGGAGCAGTAAAAGATAAGAAAGGACTTTTTGAAATGGCACATGGGGGAACACTATTTCTAGATGAGATTGGTGATACTTCCATGACGATGCAAGTGAAGCTTTTGAGAATTTTACAAGAAGGTACTTTTCTACCAGTAGGAGCAACATCTCCAAGAAAAGTTGATGTAAGAGTAATTGCAGCTACGAATAGAAATTTAAAAGAAATGATTCAAAAAGGTGAGTTTAGAGAAGATCTTTATTACAGGATTAATGTAATTAATGTTGCTCTTCCTGCTCTTAGAGAAAGGCAAGAAGATATTACATTACTAAGTGATTTCTTTTTGGAAAAAAGATGTGGCGAGTCTGGAGTTGCTACAAAAGTTCTATCTAAAAAGACATTAGAAAAAATGTTTGATTATGCATGGCCAGGAAATGTTCGTGAACTTGAAAACGAAATTGAGAGAATGGTTGTTTTGGCCGGTGAAGATAAAACCATCACTCCTGATCTTTTAAGTGGAAGAATTACAGAACAAGGAAAAGGAGGCTTTGCGGCAAAAGGAATCAATACAAGTGGTTCTTTAAAGCAGGCTTTGGAAGAACTTGAGATAATGATGATTCGAGAAGGTCTTAAAAGGTGCAATTTTAATAAATCCAAGCTTGCAAAAGAGCTGGGAATCTCTAGGGCCGGTCTTATTATGAAAGTTGATAAGTATGGGTTAGATAAACGTAAAAAAACAGCATAAAACGCACTGAGTAATACTCGTTAAGTTGAGATAAGGGAAGGCCTAAGCTAAGATGCTTAGGCTTTCTTATTTATAGGAGACTTAATGAACGAGTATGAAAAAATGAAAAATCAGCTTTCGCTGTTGAAAAAAATTGCAATACCAATTGTTGTTATCTTCTTTGGACTTGTTGGTGCCCTAGGCTCCTTTTACACAGTTCAGCCAGATGAAAAATCAGTAATCATTAGATTGGGTAGTTATAGCTCCACTCAAGGACCAGGTTTTCATTGGAAGCTCCCTTTTGGGATTGATGAAAGTTATGTTTTAAGAACTGAACGTGTTCATCAAATGGAATTTGGGTTTAGAACAATTAATGCAAGGTCTGCTCGAACTAAATACACAAGTGACGATCGTTTTAATGAAGAATCTATTATGTTAACAGGTGACCTAAACGTTGCTGTTGTTCAATGGGTTGTTCAGTATAAGATTAGTGACCCCTTTAAATATGTTTTTAGTTCTCGATCTCCAGAAAAAACACTTCGTGATGTAAGTGAGTCTATGATGAGAAGAGTTGTTGGAGATAAACTTGTTAGTGAAGTTTTAACTACCGGTAGAGCTATAATTTCTCAAACAGTTGAAGACCTCAGTCAAGATGTTCTTAATCGTTACGATATCGGAATACAAATTGTTTCTGTTCAACTTCAAGATGTTTCACCTCCTGAAAGTGTTAAACAGGCCTTTAATGCTGTTAACGAAGCTAAGCAAGAACAAGAGAAACTGATTAACGAAGCAGAGGAGCAATACAACCAAGTTATTCCTAAAGCAAGAGGACAAGCGGAAGAGGCTGTTGCAAGAGCACAAGGGTATTCAGATGCTTTAATAAATAGAGCAACTGGTGACGCAGATAAGTTTGGGCAAGTTTTAAAAGCGTATAAAAAAGCACCATTGATAACTAAAAAAAGAATGTATCTTGAGACGATGGAGAAGCTTTATAAAAACATACAGCAAATGACTATTGTTGATAAAAATGTCAAAGGTCTTCTACCTGTATTTGATAAAAAGGCGAGCAATTAATGAAAAGCACAGTACTTTATATTTTAATTTTTGTCGTTGCGATTGCTTTAAAGTCATCACTTTTTGTTGTTGATGAAGGAAAGCATGCAATTGTTATTCAACTTGGTCAGCCTGTGGGGGATCCGATTTCAGATGCAGGTTTACATTTTAAACTTCCAATAATTCAAGAAGTTCGTTTTGTGGAAAAAAGAATCCTTTCATGGGA
>CAYGJN010000091.1:0-11642 GCA_964350135.1 uncultured Bacteriovoracaceae bacterium
GTATGGGATAATGTTTTATTAGTCGATATTATTAATAATTATCTAGACCTTCAAGAAGAACAAAATGAAGATTCTAAAGATAAGACCAAAGATAAAAAGAAAGTTGATAAAAAGAAAACAACTGCAAAAAAGTTCACAACACCTAAGGAACTAGAACAAGAAGCTCGTAAACGAACAAATAAAAAATATGCTCGTGTTTTTGAAAGGTTAATGCGTGAAGATCACTCTGATGAGTTGAACAAATTTTTTAACTCTATTGCAAAAGTCTTTGATCCTCATACACAGTACCTACCTCCCAGAGAGAAAAAGGATTTTGATATAAGTATGAGTGGTTCACTTGAGGGAATTGGCGCTGTCTTACGCGAAGACGGTAGTTATATAAAGGTTGTGGAAATTATTCCAGGTAGTGCTTCTTGGAAAGGTCAACAACTTAAACCAGAGGATATAATTTTAAAAGTCGGTCAAGGAAAAGCTGAGCCTGTTGATATTGTTGGCATGCGAGTAGAAGATGCTGTTCAGCTCATTCGAGGTAAAAAAGGAACAGAGGTTCGACTTACGGTAAAACATTCAAGTGGTGCAGTTGAAGTTGTTCCTATTATTAGAGATGTTGTTACGATTGAAGAATCTTATGTGAAACACTCAATCATTAAACAAAAAAAATCTAACAAAAAATATGGTTATATTATTGTTCCACAATTTTATAGAGACTTCTCAAAAGGATTTTTGAGCAAAGATGCTAGAAATTGTACGGACGATGTTAGAACAGCTCTGAAAAGCTTAAAGAAGCAGAATATAGACGGAATTGTTTTAGATCTAAGAAATAATGCTGGTGGCTCGTTAGAAGACGCTAGGCTTATGAGTGGACTTTTTATTAAAGAGGGCCCAATTGTTCAAGTCAAGAATCATGAAGGGAAAATAGATATTTTATATGACAATGACTCAAGTGTTGAGTATGATGGACCTTTAGTGGTGCTCGTTAATAAGTTTTCTGCAAGTGCCTCAGAAATTTTAGCCGGTGCATTACAGGACTATGCTCGGGCCGTTATTGTAGGTGGGGAGGTAACACATGGTAAAGGTACTGTTCAAACTCTTTTGGATCTTGATCGTTATCTTAACCCCAAACTTAATCTTTCTCAGTCATTGGGTTCAATAAAATTAACGATTCAAAAATTCTACCGTATTACCGGTGGATCAACTCAGTATAAGGGCGTTACACCTGATATCATTCTTCCTGACCCTCTTGGATATGTTGAAAGTGGTGAAAGAACTCATAAGTATTCTCTTCCTTGGGATACAGTTAAGGGTGTTAAATACAACAAATGGAGCATGCCAAATAAGTTATCTACCTTAGAGAGTAATAGTCAAAAGCGTGTAAAAACAAATAAGAAATTTGCTAAAATTAAAAAAAGTGTAGATGTCTTAAAAGAAAGACGTGAAGACACTAAGGTAAGATTAAGCCTTGCTAATTTTGAAGACAGACGTAAAAAGAGTAAAGAAGAAGCAGAAATTTTAAAATACGATAAGATCAATGAGGATATTGAAGTTTCAAATGTTTCTTTAGATAAAAAGCTTTTAAATAAAGATCAAAAAGAAAGAAAACAAGAATGGGTAGACTCCCTTAGAAAAGATCCATTTATTGAAGAGACTCTTAATATTATTGAAGATATGTCGAGCAAAAGTTTGGCCCAATCTAAATAGACTATTGGACTAAACTTTCTTTAAGACTTAGTAGAATTTTATTTTCCGGATACTTTAAAAGCCCTTGATCGAGAGATTTAAGGGCTTCTTTTTTATTATCCTCGGCCATATACCAATCATATTGAATTTTATAAAAATCTATTTGTTCTCCAAAATATTTAAAACTTATTGCATAAAAATAATCGTAATAGAAACCATTATGATTATTAATAATGGTCTCTAAAAGAGGAGGAATCTTATGATTTTGATCGTCTTCTTGGTATTTAACAATTTTTAAAAGTAAGGGGAAAATATTTTTATTATGAGAGTAATTATGGTCGTATATTGTATATTGAGAAGAGTATCTTTTCGATAAGATAATTGAAGAAATAGAAAAAAGTATACATAGAAAAAGACCTAGGTTCTTAATTTTTTGTATATCAAAATAATAGCGTAGAAAATTCAATAAAATTAGAATGTATGGAACAAGAGCAAGGTATACATACCTATTGGCGACATATGAAAATTTATGTGCAGGTATATAGGTGATTCCTAATGTTGGCAATAAGGCCAACAGAAAGAATATGGTTAAGACAGAGACATCACTAATCTTCGATCTAAGAGAAAGCCATATGATAAGTAAGAAAAGAGCAAAAGCAAGTACATGAAAGTTATTAGGTGTATTGTAGATAAATAAAATAGGGTAAGGGAAAAGAACTTTAGAAACATAAAAACCAGTATTTTTTAATATTTGAAAAAATTGATTGGTGCCTTGTTCTAGATCGCTTATATAAGTAGTCTCATTTGGTTGGACTCCTGCAAGTACATTATAGACCTTATGCCTATATTGAACTTCATTGCCATAAAAATAAACACCTTTAATAGTTGAGAGTCCTTTTATAAGAGAAATACTAAAAAAAGGAATAAGAAAGAGATAGAGTTTAATTTCTTTAAGTTTAAATTTTTTTAAAAGAGGAAATATTAGAAAAAAAGGCATTAAGATTGTTAAGGCCTTAGAATTGGCCGACAAGTAAAAAAACAATATAGAAAGACTATAATATTGATAGAATTTATCTTTAGTTGATTTTAAAAGAAAAAATAAACAGATAATAAAAAACAGAGTTGATAGTATTGTGTTTAACTGGCTTATCCAAAGCACGGACTCAACTTGCATGGGATGAATAAGGAAAAGAAGGGCAACCAAAAAGGGGGCAAAAAATTTATAATCTTTAAGCATTTTATAGATCAAGCAGGCCGTCGCAATATGCAAGGCCAGATTTAAATACTTATAGAGCCAATAAGCATCACCCACTAAATTCCAGAGGGTGTAATGGATCATATAGGATAATGGCCAAGTTTTATAAAAATGTACGGAATTGTCCCAATAAGAAAAGATAGAAGGAGCCTCGGGGATGACATCAGTTCCAAAGAGTATATAGTCATCCCAAAATAGCTCAGAGTTAATGCCAAAGGTGAATACGAGCAACCCAATAAGAATTAATCTTATATAAGGCCTTTGAAAAAAGTCCGGGAAATCAATTTGACTCATTATGATATTTTAAGTGATCTCTTATAATACGGTCAATAAGTAGTTGAATATTCTATGCTTGTTTACTAAAATTCTTCCTTTAAAGGAGCCAGTCTTGAATATCGATAAAAAGTATCAGCTATATGAAAAAAGTGTTCAAAATCCAAGTGGTGATGTTGATTTTATTAATGAGAAATTTAAACAAATTAAAGGACGTAAACCCTATAGTGTTCGAGAAGATTTTGGGGGAACAGGGTTTCTTTGTTGTGAATGGGTAAAACAAGGCCCTAAATATTCTGCTCATGTAGTTGATTTAGATCCAGAGCCAATTAATTATGGAAAAATTAGACATTGGGGCAAGTTAAATAAATCACAGCAAGAGCAAGTTATTTATCATGAAAAAAATGTATTAGAAGTCTCCTCAATTAAAGCAGATGTGGTTGTTGCTTTTAATTTTTCTTATTTTATATTTAAAAAGAGAAGTCAGCTTTTAGACTATTTTAAAGAAGCTAGAAAAGCTGTGGGTAAAGATGGCGTATTTTTCTTAGATCTTTTTGGTGGAAGTGAGTGCTATTCGCCTTTAGAAGAAGAGACTGAATATAAAAATTACTCTTATTATTGGGATCTTCATTCCTTTAATCCAATTAATAACCACGTAATGTACTATATTCATTTCAAAGAAAAAGGTAAGTCTAAAAAGAAAAAGGCCTTTGTTTATGATTGGAGAATGTGGTCTCTTCCTGAGCTTAGAGATCTTTTAATTGATGCAGGATTCAAGCATACACTTGTCTATTGGGAAGGTGATGATGATGATGGCGGTGGCGATGGTAATTTTGAACCAACAGAGCATGTAGAGCAATGTGACTCATGGGTTGTGTACTTAGCTGCTTATAATTAAATTACAAAATATTTAATTGCTTTGTTTAAATCTTCCCCATTCAATAAGAGTGAGAAAGAATTTTTATAAAGATGAAGATTGTCCAGAATTCTGATTTCTTTAAGTTTACTCATTACTTTTAGTCTTAATTCATTATTTGAATGGACTCTAGGCCCAATAAATGAAAGAAGTGCAAGGTCTGTTCCTATCTCAACAGCTCCAAATTTTTTTAGCTCATTTATAAAATTTATATTTTGAGAGGGTCTTTGATCTTCACTTGAGCGTAAGGTTCCACCAAGAGATTCATCTAAAAGAAAATTGACTTCCTTGAAAGACATTCTAAATAAAACAGGGTTGAAATTATATCGCTCAAGAATAGGGGCGATATATTTTGCATTTGATTCATTATAAAGATTTATTTGATATAGAGATTGTTGTTTTCTGCTTGTTATCATTTTAAGTTCAGATTTTGCACTTAGGCTATGATAGATGATTTGGGAGCCTATATTATCAATTCCTTGGATTAAGCAAGGGATTCTAGACTCAATTAATGGGTTAAGAGTCTTGTGGTGGAGTATTTTTGAACCCAGTGAAATAAGTGCAATGGCCTCATCACAGTGAATAATCTCTAGAATTTTAGATTGACTAGAAACAGCTGGGTCAACATTACAAACTCCGTTGGAGTTTTTGAAAAAAACTATTTGATTGGCCTTAAGATATTTTGCAAAGATAGCAGCACTATAATCACTACCTTCTCGGCCCAATGTGGTAGTTTGACCTGATCCGTCTGAGGCTATAAAGCCTTGTGTAAGATAGCTTTTATTTTGATCTAATTGAGAAATCTTACCTTTAGTTTGCAAGTGATTAATTTGAGCTTTACCCCATAGTGAGTTTGTTTTAATAAAATCTCTAGCATCTAGTAAGGAAACTGATTTATTAAAAAAATTTGCAATAATTTTACTACTTAGAATTTCTCCATAGGAGAGCTTTTGATCTATTTCATTTAATTTGTTTTTACCCATAAGTGATTTAAGTTCTTCAAGTTCTTTTTTAATCAAGCTTTTATTAAGAGATAACTCATTGACTATCTTTTGATGAAAAATCTCAATCGCTTTATAATTATTTTGAGACAAAAGGTTTGTGATCCCTTGGAATGCACTTACTACTATGAGTTTGGGTTGTTTCGCTTCTAAATGTATTTTTAGATTTTTGATATCATTAGAAGTTGAAAGAAGTGATCCACCGATCTTTAAGACTCTCATTCAACACTAGAGCAACAACAGCCTTCAACATTTTGTACTGTTCCCGCAACAACAGAGCCTAGTTTCATAAGTTGAAAAACACCACCTTGAGATGAACAGGGAGTTTCAGCTGATGTAAATGTTATCCAATTAGAAGTTGTTGAGTCACAACGTAAGTCATCACTACCAATACATGAAACATTGATAGTTCGAAGAGTTTTTAGGTAATTAGGAATAGCTTCTGTTTCATCATAATCTGTAATAGTGTCATCTAATTCAATTTGTAATAACTGCCTATTAACTATTCGATTAAAACTAGCAGTCGCTAAGTCTTTTTGAGCAATTCTATTTTGATATTTTCTATAAACAACAACAATATCAGCAGTTCCACTACTTCGAGGATTTTGCGAAGTTTCATTATAGTTTTCAATAAAAATATCTTCAATATATGTCCATGATCCTGCGCCACCAACACCATAAAACCCGCCACCAAAACTTACACCCATAAGCTCAGTTGTAGGATCTCTGGAGTAAACGACTCTGCCGTTACCATCAACAACTTGTTGTGCTCCATATTTAGCTCTTTCAGTAGCATCAAGGGGTAATGAGTCAGAAGGGGTTAAGTGAGTAACCTGGATTCTATTTGCGCCAGCACTTATCCCAAAACTTCTTTCTACAGCTGATCTATCTTTAAAAATTGTGACTAAGGTAGCAAAGGAGCTTTGAATATCTTGTGAACTTCGAACTCTTTGTTGTTCAATATTTGCATTTTTTTGAATTTCAAGTTGGACCATAACAAGTCCTACGGCCAAACTCCCGGCCACCATAACTTGCATGATTCCAAGACCTGATTGATCTTTCACAATATTTTTTAGAAATTGAAAATTCATAAAAATCTCTTTTTTTAATTATAACCTAAAACCTTTGCAGGTGAAAAAGTCTAAAAAGAATATAGTTGAATCCTGTAATATCAGCTACTTATCTCGTTTCCTATGGTTCGCTTTAGTGTCCATATTTGTTCTTATGGCCTGAAATTTCGACCATTTGGCATAGTCTTCCACTGTAAAGAGCTCATCCAATGTAGTGGAAACGGCCCTAAAATACTCATGGCCCCAATCGTCACCATTGACAGGTGTATTGAGAAACCAATCTCTATTTTTAACAAACCATTTACTTCCAAAATATTGATTTACTCCATGTATGAGAGCAATCAATGGCATGGCCTTCCAAAAACCAAAAACACACATTGAGTTATACATAAGATTTGCCAAGAAAACGTCTTTAAAGACTCCACCTGTTGTCCAAACTCTAGCGTGTAGCCATCTATCAACACCCACATCACCAGTGTGAATAATACCTTCTACTTGTTCATAAAAGAAAATGCTCATTATAAGCATTAAGTCTTCGTAGTCTTGATCTTGATCTCTGTTATTTTCAATCCACTGTGCAAGTTTTGGATCCATTGGATTTTTTGATGCTACAGAATCATCAATATTAGCAAAATCAAAGTTTCCGTCTTTTTTAAGATAGGGTTTTTCAAAAATATAGTTTTCAACAATTGAGAGAAATTTCTTTTTATCATCTTTATTTTTAATGGCAGTTTTTAAATCACTCGTGAAATCTACTAGGTCAAGTTCAGTCTCTAGGTTTCTCTTTAAGTCGAGTATGGCTGTATTATAGTCATCATTTGCTAAAAGTTTTTGGATGAAAACTTCTGCTTTATGTTCATATTCATCACTGAATTTGTTAAAAAATAGAGGATCTAGTAAACCTGCAACTGCATAAATTCCCCAAAGTGCCATTTTCTTTTTTTGATTAATGGCCCTTAAAAGAGGGGATTCAGAGCTATTGTACAGTGCTGAGACAGCTGCAACAGTGATAAAGCTTTGTAAAAACTCTCTGCCAACTTCAAGACCAGCAAGCATATGGTTGTCGGTTTCATAAAGCTTATTAAAACGTTCTTGCTGACTTTGATAATAAATACTTGTGTAGATAGGGACTGCCGTAAGGCTTTGTCCTAGTGCAAATCTTGAAAAAAGAAGCTCTTGCTCTTTAGTAATAGTTTTTGATTTACATGCCAAAGATCGATCTTCGAAACTAAGTCTCCAAACTCGAGACTGTCTTTTTGTTAATTTCAAGATATCGTCATAAACATCTTCAGGCACTAGTTTATGTATTGAATCTTTGCCGCCATATTTAATTATATTCATTTGATGATGGGTTTTTTCAAAAAAGTTAAGCTTAGTTTTATGTTTTAAAAAAGCAGCATAATTATTAAGTTCTGGAGGTATTTTCTTAGGGAGGGGCGTGTTTTTATTTAGATTAGTAGCAATTTCCTCAATCAGTTTATCAGTATGATTTGCTGAGCGACTTTTTGAAAATTTTAAATAACTAATAATATTTAAGATTTCTATTTCTGTTCGCACATTTGTTGAAACAGTAGCGAGAAATGCATCTACTTCTTTTGCTGTAAGGTTTAATTTTTTAAACTGTTGAATATAGACGACTCTTAAATCGTCTTTAATACTAGCTCTATTAAGAAGTAGTTTAAAAAGAGAGAGGCCTTGTGAGGCTCTTGCTGTTTTTAAAACTATAATTCTATCTAGCATTTTAAGACAAGAAACTGCGCTGCCTGAATCGTTAGATGCTGGTGATCGTATACCATCTTGCGAAGTGTTATTTGGCCATTTCATTTGAAACACAAGTCCTGTTATAGGCATGGCCAATATGATTGCAAAATAGGTGAGGCTGAATTTCCAGTTAAAACTCTTCATTACCTCTAACCTATCGGAATATAAGAGAAATGGATTTACTAATAAATGCTACTCCCCTAAAATATGCTGGTGCGAATGAGAACAGGGTGACAATGATGAAAAAACTAGAGCTTAGGCAATTATTTGATAAGGAATCATCCACATATACTTATCTTTTCTATGTACCCGAGCTTAAAAAGGCGGTTATTTTTGATCCGGTATTTGATTGTCACGAAAGAGATAAAAAGATTTTAAATGAGCTAGATCTTGAGTTAAGTTATATTTTTGAAACTCATATTCATGCAGACCATAGAAGTGGTGCACCTGAGTTAAAAAAACTTTTTGGTGGAACTATTGCTGTTTCAAAAGAAGGTGGACAAAAAGGCGCAGATCTTTACCTAGAGCATAAACAAGAAATTAATTTTGCTGATTACAAGATTCAATGCCTTTACACTCCTGGACATACTAAAAGCTGTATGTGTTTTTATTTTGATGGAAGAGTGATTACTGGAGATGTGCTTTTTGTAAGAGGTTGTGGCAGAACTGATTTTCAAGGGGGAAGCTCAGAAGAACTTTTTCATTCAGTCAGAAATATTCTTTTTAATTTAGATGATGATGTAAAAGTGATGCCAGGCCATGATTATCAAGGTTATCCATACACAACAATTGGGGAAGAGAAAAAATATAACCCTAGGCTCTCCCTAGACAAATCCTTAGAGGATTTTATTAAAATAATGAATGAACTCAAACTAGGTCATCCTAAAAAAATGAAAGAAGTCCTCCCATTTAATTTGGATCTTAATCTATGAAGTATTGTATTAGCTTCTTTGTTCTTTTAGTTTCTAGTTTTGCAAATGATCCAGGCTATGAAAAGACTGATAATATAAGCCTTGGTAAGTATGACAGAATTAACTTGAATGAAAAAAGAGCAATTGAGTTAAACTCTGAAGTACAAGTTTTAAAAAAACAAATACAAGACTTAAAGGCACGAATCGAAAAACTAGAAAAAGCAAAAAGGATGCAATGATATTCGTTTATTTGCGTTTTTTCTTTGCTTATCTCTGGCTATTAATTGGTTGTGTTCTATGTCTTCCAATTACATTTCTTAGACCCTTTAATCATAGGAATACTGTCTTATGCGCAAGACTTATTTGTCCTTTGAGTCTTAAGATTCTAGGAATAAAAATAGTTATTGAGAATCCAAAAGATCTAGACTCAATAAAGTCATCACTTCTGATATGTAATCATCAAGAAAATTTAGATATTTTTGTTGTCTCCAGTGTTGTCCCAAGTGGAACAGTAAGTCTTGGAAAAAAGAGCTTGGTATATATTCCTTTTTTTGGAGCACTTTATGCCTTAACTGGTAATATTCTAATTGAAAGAGGTAATAAGAGAAAAGCTTATAAAAGCTTAGAAAAGGCGAGAAATTTTATCAAGAGGACTCAGGGGAATATCGTTATTATGCCTGAAGGAACTCGTTCAAGAGGAAGAGGGTTACTACCTTTTAAAAAGGGACCATTTTATACAGCTATACATTCAAAAATCGACATTGCTCCTTTGATCGTAAGTGATTATAAACATTTAAACTTTAAAAAAATATTTTCAGGCACTGTTTATATAAGAGCGCTTGCTCCCATTTTGATTAAAGACTTTGACGAGTCACAAATCGAAGCCTTAAAAGATAAGTCTTATCAAGTTATGCATCAGGCATTAATTGACCAGGATCAAAAGTTTAATTGAACCATTACTACTGCTACCGATAAGTAGGTATGATTCGCTCAATTATAATTCTTTTATTTTTAGTCTCATTTTCATTTGCTAAAGAGCAAATGGGAAAAGAGAAGTGTTTTTCATGTTTAATTGAAGTTAATAGCCTTGATAAACCAATTGACTTGTCAGGCAAGTGGTTGTTTAAAAAATTTAATAATCATGAATCTAAATGGCATCTTTCTGAAGTCCCAGGAACATGGGGGGAGAATTACGAAGAAAAGTTTTCCAAAGGTGTTTATAAAGCAAATTTTAAATTTACGAAAAACCTATTAGGTGCAAAGACTGCGTTAGTTCTGGATAATTATTTGGGAAATATAGAAATTAAAGTTAACGGAGAGTCGATTTATAAAAGGTATGAGAAAAATCTTCCATCTAATTATAATACCTTTGAACTTTTAAAAATTCCTTACACAATAGATGATGAAAATATAGAATTATTACTCATTGTAGATTCAATTTATATGAGAGGAATTCATCAAAGTCCGTTTCAGTTAAGAATGCATAAGAACTTTGATAAAGACTTAGCTTTAAGAAATTTTTTCATGAAAGACCTAAGAGGTTATATTGGGATTTCTTTTTTCATGATGGGGTGTTTTTTTCTTATCCTCTTTCTATTAATTAGAAAATCATTATACCTTCAAACTTTTTTTGTTGGTATAATAGGGTTGCCTTATCTGTCATTTCCCAATGATTTTATTATTAACCTTATAGGACCAGATAAAGTCTATATTATTCATTACTTAACTATTTGTTTTACTCCTACATTATTTTTTACAATGGTGAAAAATCTTACGAAAAGTAATAATAAAGATGAAAAAATATACTTTGGAATTTCATTTGTGTTCAGTGCTCTTTTGCTCACACAGCTTAATAAAACATTTTTTAATTTGGAGTTTTTCCACTATTTAAGACTTAGTATTATTGTTTATTCTTATGTAATAACCTTTGGCACTCTAGTGTATTGCTATAATATGTCTAAGAATGAAAAGGCAAAAGTTTTTCTTTTTATTGGTTTTTTAAGTTTTTTTGCTGTTAATATTCATGATTTTCTAGTTTTTAATAATATTATCCAATCAGTGGACTTATTTCATTTAGGTCTTTTTACTTCTATGTTTGGAATTCATATTTATAATGCCTACAGTTATGCTCAGAATTTTGCTGAAAAGAAAGTATTATTAGGTGAGTTACAAGAGCTCAATGAGCACCTAGAGATTAGAGTAGGTCAGCGAACTAAGCTTCTCAAAAAAGCAAATACTAGAATTGTTGAGCTTGCACATAATGCAGGCATGGCCGAGATTGCTAATGGTGTGATCCATGATATAGGAAATTTTCTAACTTCTGTAGCCACTGTTAAAGACAAGATGAGTATTAAAATTAAAAAGTCAAAGCTTATGACACTTTCAAAATTTAACCAGCATGTATTTGTTAAAATGAAAGATAAGATTGATCCTGTTTTAGGAGATGATATACCTAAAGCCTATTTAAAGATTGAATCTATTTTAAATAAAGAAAATCAAGAGCTTTCTGATTTAACTTTTCAAATAGGAAAAAGCATTGATGCTATTAAAGGGATTCTTCAGTCTCAACAAGAATATGCAAAAGTAAAAGGGATTGATGAAAAAATTAATTTAAAAGAATTGATTGATGACATTCTTCTTATTGAGTCTCACTTGCTAGAACGGGCACGAATTAAGTTTACTAATAATGTGGATGCAAATTTAGACTGTCTTACTCAGAAAAATAGATTGTTTAATATTATGGGTAATATTAATAAGAATGCAGTTGATGCAATGGAG
>CAYGJN010000092.1:0-11358 GCA_964350135.1 uncultured Bacteriovoracaceae bacterium
GCAAAAACTTGATTCTGAAGATCCGGGTATTCGTCATGCCGCTATTTTAACCTTGGCAAATAAAAGAGTTCAAAGTGCCCAAAAGCTCCTTGAGCAAAGGCTTCAGGACAAAAACGCAAGTGTTCGCTATGCTGCGGCAACTGGGCTTGTTCATTATAAATCGGAAGCAGCTTTGGATACTATTAACGAAATTTTAAATCTAAATGAAAACGGGATTTTCAACCCAGTACAATTGCAAAAGTTAAAATTAAATCTGCTGTCAACTATCGGCCGTGAACGTTGGACTAGGTTCGAGGATGATATTAAAAAGATCATTGAAGATACTGATGATTTGAAAATTGAAACAACGGCCCGGCAAGCATTAATATTATTGAAAAATTAGACGTTTACACGGATAATCATGAAAGAATTAACTTTTAAATTGGGACAAGTTTTCTGCTTAAACGAATCATTTTTGATTTGTGCGGATAGAGATCCATTGAGTATGAAGGAACATTTTTATGAGTCAGCGGCAAAGTCTAAATAGACGAGAGTTTTTTAGTTGGGTTGCTGTAGGATGGATAGCATTTGCAGGAGCTTTAGGGGGAATGCTCTCCCTTATTTTTCGTTTTACATACCCAAACGTAAACTTTGATCCTCCTTCATCATTTATCGCAGGTTCTCCTGATGACTATGATGTTGGTGTTGATGAAAGATGGAAAAACGGTTTTGGTGTTTGGATGGTTAAACAAGATGGAAAGCTTGTAGCTCTTTCCAATATCTGTACACATCTTGGTTGTATTCCAAACTGGCTTCCTGCAGAGCTTAAGTTTAAATGCCCATGTCACGGAAGTGGCTATTATATGAATGGTGTTAATTTTGAAGGGCCAGCACCAAGACCATTAGAGCGTTATAAAATTACACTAAATACTGAAGGTAAAATTGTAGTAGATAAGAGTCGACTATTTCGTTATGAAAAAGGTCAATGGGGACACCCTGATTCTTTTCTTGAAGTTTAAGGAACTACTAAGATGGCTAAGAAAAAAAGTTTTGCACAACAGGTTGCAGATACTCAGGTTTGGAAATCAATATTTCGTCACGGACCACCAAATAATGCAAGAAATAGAGCAGCTGTAGTTGCAGGTAACGTATTTTTGCATTTACACCCGATTAAACTTAAAAAGTCTGGGGTTCAATTAGGTTATACATGGTGTATGGGGGGACTTACTTTTTTTATCTTCCTTGCTCTAACAGTGACTGGTCTTTTGTTGATGTTTTATTACAGACCAACTGCTGAGTATGCATTTAATGATATTATTGCTCTTCGTGAGCATATACCTTTGGGTATTATGAGAGAGCTTCATCGTTGGGGAGCTCACGCTATGGTTATTACTGTTTGGCTTCATATGTTTAGAGTTTTTATGACAGGTTCATATAAGCCACCTCGTGAATTTAACTGGGGTGTGGGAGTTGTGCTTCTTGTATTAACTCTTCTTCTTTCATTTACAGGTTACCTGCTTCCTTGGGATCAGTTGGCAATTTGGGCCATTGCTGTTGGGTCTAATATGGCAAAAGCAACTCCATTTCTTGGTCATGGTGGTCCAGGTGCGCAGCTTGCTCAGATTGGTGATTTTGTAATGGTTTCAGATCAAAATGATGTACGTTATCAGCTTCTTGGTGGGCGTTTTGTAGGTGAGCCTGCACTACTAAGATTTTATATTTTACACTGTGTATTTATTCCTCTTGTTGTGGGTGTTCTCATTGCAGTTCACTTCTGGAGAGTTAGAAAAGATGGCGGTATTTCAGCACCGCTTTAATTGGTGTCGAAGGTTTAAGGAAGACGAATGAAAGAAATTATTAACATGTTATCAGCGCCTGAATATTCCTTCACTGCGCTTTTAATTGGTTTCTACTTTTTCGTAAAATACTACAGAACGGTTGGAACAAAAAAATTCATGATGTGGTCTACAGCTATTATTCTTGCTGTGTTTGGTTGGATGCTCACGGACTCTAACTTTCTAGCCATTATTGTTTGGCCGGATAATGTTCCTATCGTGATTCTTCTTGCTCTTATTTTCTTTCTTACTTGGTTTAGTATTTATAAAGCTGCTGAAAATGATAAAAGAATTGAAGCGGGACTGCCTCCTGTTGAAGGTACTCCGGAAAATCGTGAAAAAGTGTGGACTTGGCCTAATCTTGTTTTCACGGAAACAATGGCTGCGGTTGCATGTACAGTCTTTTTGATTATTTGGTCTGTTTATCTTAAAGCTCCTTTAGAAGAGCCTGCTAACCCGACATGGGCACCTAACCCAGCAAAAGCACCTTGGTATTTTTTGGGTCTTCAAGAGATGCTTGTTTATTTTGATCCATGGATGGCAGGTGTTGTTCTTCCTGTTCTTATTATTGTTGGTCTTATGGCCATTCCTTATATTGATATCAATCCTAAAGGTAATGGTTACTACAGTTTTAGTGAACGTAAGTTTGCAATGGTTGGTTTTCTTTTTGGATGGGTTGTTCTGTGGATATACCTCATCATTATAGGAACTTTTTTGCGGGGACCAAACTGGACTTTCTATGGGCCGTTTGAGTACTGGGATTTTCATAAAGTTGTGGCGGAAGCAAACGTTAACCTCTCTGAATTTGTGTGGGTTAAATGGATGAATATTCCGATGCCAGGAAATATTATTTTAAGAGAAATCGTTGGAGTCGTGCTGACGGGAGCTTATTTTGTTGGATCAATTATGATTATCAAGCGTATTGAGCTTGGGAAAAAACTTTTTGAATCCATGGGTAGAGCTCGTTTTTATATTTTAGTAACTCTTATATTAGTAATGGGTTTATTACCTATAAAGATGTACTTGAGGTGGTTGTTTAATCTTAAGTATCTTATCGCTATGCCAGAGTTTGAGTTTAACCTTTAAGGATTGGATAGATAATGAAATTAGAACCAGGAATGGCATACAAGCAGTCTACTTTAAATAAAGTGTTTGCTTTCCTTTCTATCATCTTCTTGTTTTCGGTACTTGGTGTTTTTCTTGATGACTACATCAGGCCTTGGAAAGGCTGGCAGATCAAGGCCCTTAAAGTTAAAGAAGAGAAAGTAAAAAAAGATATTGAAAAAGCGATGGGTGGGATCTCAAAAGAGAGTATTGCTCAAGCAGAAGAAAGAATTGAGCAAGGTCGAATACTTGCCTCTGAAAGACAAGATGTTGTTAATAAGCTGGAGGAAGAGCTTAATGATATTGGTGCTCAAATACATTCTAAAAAACTAGAGCTTTCAGTTTATAACGGCTTAGTTGCTGAGCTTACTTTTACTTGGGAGATCGCTACTAGTAAGGGCAAATCAAATGCGCCAAGCCTTAAAAAGAGACTAGATAAAAACCGTATTCTTTTTGCGACCACAAGAGAGAAAATCAAGAGTTTAGAGAAAGCTGAAAAAGCTCTCATGAAAAAAGTTAACGAAAACCAAAAAGAACTTATTGAAGCAGAAAAAGATTATAAAGATCTTCTTGGACAAGTTGATCTAATGAAGATTGCTTTAGCTAAGACAGATGTTACTAATCCAGTTTTTCTTATAAGAAATATGCCTTTTCTTGACTTCATGGATCCAACGATAAAAGTTGAACAAGTTGTTTTAGATAATATTACTGATGATAGATATTTTCAGCAGGTTCCAAAAGTTGATCGTTGTATGACTTGTCATGTGTTTATCGATAAGGCTGGGTACGAAGATCAAGAACAGCCATTTAGAACACATCCTAACTTGGAGCTTATGGTAGGCGTAGATGCTGTTCACCCAATGACTGAGTTTGGTTGTACCACTTGTCATGGAGGAGAAGGACATAGAATTAATGATTTCAACTCTATTGCTCATACTCCGAATGATGAAAAGCAAAAAGAGGAATGGGTTGCTAAGTATAATTGGCATGCTCCTCACAAGATCCCACAGCCAATGCATAAACTTAAATACACAGAAGCTTCATGTTTTAAATGTCACCAAGATGTAGAGTACATACCTATGGCCGATACTTGGAATAAGGGTAAGGATCTTATGGAAGGCTATGGTTGTTACGGCTGTCACGTAATCCCTGGTTTTGAGCATAAGAAAAAACCTGGACCAAGCCTTAAAAAACTTGCTGGCAAGCTTGATAAAAATTGGGTGAAAAATTGGGTTTGGGATCCGTTTGGTTTTAATCCACACTCGAGAATGCCAAGTTTTTTCATGCAATCTAATAATACTCGCGAAGATCATCAGAAGAAAAATATAGCTGAAGTTAATACTATGGTTGAGTATCTTTATGAGCAGACAGAATCTTATAAACCGCATGCTCGCTATACTGGTGGTAATGCCTCTCGAGGTAAAGAGCTTATTCAAACTGTTGGTTGTATTGCATGTCACCAAGTAGAAGGAATCAAAGTTTCTGAAAAAGTTGGAGCCCTTAGAGGTCCTTACCTAACAGGAACAGGGTCAAAAGTTTCAGCGAATTGGTTAGTGTCTTGGCTAAAAAAACCAGATCATTATCAAGAAGATACAATTATGCCTTCCTTTAGACTCTCTGATAGAGAGGCTCAAGATATGACTGCTTATTTAATGGGCCTAAAAAATAAAATTTTTGTTGATAAGAAATTTGCTCCACTAGATAAAGACTTAAGAGATGATCTACTAGTTGAATACTTTTCTGCTTTTGATACCTTGGATGGTGCTAAGGCAAGTCTTGCAGCTCTTTCAGATAGAGAGAGAACTATTGAGCTTGGAAAAAGATCTCTTGGTAAGTACGGATGTTTTTCTTGTCACTCAATTAATGGTTTTGATCCTAATAGAGCGCCAATAGGTCCGAATCTTTCTAAAGAAGGCTCTAAACCTGTTCATCAATTTGGCTTTGGGCACGAACATGATATTGAGCACTCCCGAGATGCTTGGATTTCTGCTCACCTTGAAAATCCAAGAAGATGGGATGGTGGTACAGATAAGCCATTTAAAGATTTAACAAGAATGCCTAATTTCCATTTAGAAAAAGATGAAATCGATGCGATGGTAACAACCATTATCGGATATACTGGTGAATTTGTTCCTGAAAAGGGAGTCAAAAGATTAAACGCAGGTGAGAAGAAGTATGCTGATGCTCAAAAAGTAATGGCAAAATATAACTGCTATGGTTGTCACAAAATAGATGGGATAGGTGGAACTATTGGTGCTGCTTATGCAGATGACCTTAATGAAGGGCCTCCATTTTTAGTAGGTCAAGGACATAGAGTTCATGCTGATTGGTTTTATCATTTTCTTGGAAATGTAACTCCAATAAGACCTTGGCTAAAAGTTAGAATGCCTTCATTTAATCTATCGAATACAGAGATCAATACTATTGTGACTGGTTTCCAAGCTATATCGAATCAAGTAACTTTTGAGGAAACACCAGAGCGTGTTGAGTGGGAACCTGGAGAGAAGCGTGCAGCGAAAGCTTTATGGGATTCTTATGCATGTGCCTCTTGTCACACAATTGGTTTTAATAAAGATGAGCCAACAGCCCCAAATCTTTATTTAGCAAAAAGAAGATTACGAGCTTCTTGGATGGATAAATGGTTATCGGGTCCAGCAAAAATTCTTCCATATACTGTAATGCCGAATTTTTGGGAAGACGGAGTCTCTCAGGATGAAGAGATCCTAGGTGGAGACCCTGAAAGACAAAGAAAAGCACTAATCAAATATCTTATAGAAATTGGTTATGATAATTTTCAAGGAAAGATGAATAAGTCAGCAGGGAATCGCTAGGAGGTAACCATGGGTGGTCATCACGGACCAATAACATTTAATGAAGATGCCCAGTTTGGAAAAGCTACGCCGGGAAAAATTGCAATGTGGATTTTTCTGGTTACAGATGCCATGTCCTTTTCAGGATTTCTTCTAGGCTATGGAGTCCTAAGAGCAACAACTCCTGGATGGCCTAATCCAGTTGAAGCATTAGGTGGCGTTGCACTTTCTGGTATTATGACTTTTCTTTTAATTTGTTCGTCTGTTTCAATGGTTCTTTCCATCGACGCTTGTAAAAACCGTAAACCGCAAGAGATGAAGAAGTGGTTAGGGCTTACTATCGCTGGCGGGATTGTTTTTCTATTGATGCAGGTTTATGAATACCATCATATTATTGAAGGGCTTAATATTACCTTTACGAGTTTTAAAGATGGGTCAGCAACAGGTCTTTTTGGGTCAACTTTTTTTAGTGTAACAGGCTTTCACGGACTTCACGTTTTAACAGGTGTTTGTTATTTAATTTGGGAGTACACTAGAGCGAATTAAGGTCTTTATGATAATGGCGAATATAACCGTTTAGAAATCGTCGGACTTTTTTGGCACTTTGTAGATTTAGTATGGATTCTCGTTTTTACATTTGTTTATTTACTTTAATTATAAGTTTTAGAGTCAATGCTTGCCCAATGTGTGCAGGCATTGGCTCAGACATAGACAAGTATACAGTTCCTATTCTTGGGGGCTTTATCCTTCTTATCTACATCCCTTTTTGGTATATCTATCGTCTAACGAAAAAGTATAAAACCATTAAAAAAGGCGATAATGCTCAACCTCACGCTTGAATCTCTACCTACATTAAATGCAATCTTGAACTCTTGCGCATTTGTCTGTTTAATCTCAGGTTATAGGGCCATAAAAAAGGGAAACAAAGAACTTCATCGCAATTTTATGATTGCGACTTTTATTATCTCAGCTCTGTTTCTTTGCTCTTATCTGACATATCACTATCATGCTGGTCATAAACTTTTTCCAGAGCTTGGATGGATTAAAACTCTTTATCTAGCTATTCTTGTTCCTCATGTAATTTTAGCAGTTGTGATGGTGCCCATGATTCTTGCAACTTTTTATTTTGCTTGGAGTGAGCAATGGCAGAGGCATAAAAAAATAGCACGTTTGACGTTTCCAATCTGGTGCTATGTTTCTTTTACTGGTGTGATTATTTATTTCTTTTTACGCGCTTTTTATTTCACAACTTAATCATTAACTCTCTTAACTGTGTAACCAGCTCTTTGTAAAAGATCAAGAACGCCATCTTTTTCAAAAAGGTGGGCGATTCCTACAGTGATAATTGAATATTTTTTGGGTAGATCATGAGGGCTAATATTACCATTTTTATCCTTATAATCATCTGGATCTGATCCTTTGGTAGGGCCTGAGTATCTATGTTGATGAGCAATTTTACTAATCCAATTTTTATTTCTTTTATAAAGCTTCTCATCAAGCTCTTCCTTGTTCCATGTCTTAAGGCTCGCGGCAATTACTTTTTTGATTTTTGGTAAATCACCTTCCATGTAAGCATCAAAAAACTCGTCGTAAGATGCAGTTCTTTCTTCTTCTGATTTCATTAATTCTTTTTCAAGCTTTTCAGGTGTTCCCCAATTTAAAAGAAGACCAATTTGCATATTAACTCCATCAAGGGCGTATATTTTTGTCCCAAACTTTTCTTTTCTATAAGAAGCGAACTCTTCAATTTCTGAGTCGAGGTTATTAAGGCTACCAAATCTTTTCTTTGAATACTCAACAACATTTTTAACTTCTACCTGAGCGTGAGCAAAAGCGGCTGGAATATTGGCCAAATACTCTTCAGTAATAGCATCTTCAAAATTCATTCCATCTGCCATTCTTGCTACCACTGAAAGATTTTTTTGCTCATTCCATGTTTCAAGAATGCTACTTGTAATACTTTCAGCTAAAGTTGGTTCAGGCATCCAACCTTCTTGTTTAATTTTTTCTGGATAGAAGCTATCAATAGCGCCAGGAAGCATTAATGTTTTAAATTTTTGCCACGCTTGAGGGCTTAAAACTTCTGGCAAGGGTTTTGAGACTAACTTATTGGCAACTAATCTTCCTGCTAAAAGAAGACCATGTAGTGGATTAACCACATCTTCAATTTCAAAAGTAAACCGTTTACCCATATGAAGTCTGTAGTAAGTCTTTAAAGGTAAATGTCCAAGGCCAGGGCCCATATGAAAACTACCTAGAATAAATGAACTTCTTCCATGTTTTTGAATTTCCCACATCATTGGCTTCTTAATTCTAAAGTCATCAGTTCCAAAGCTATGAGTTGAGAGAATAAAAAGAGCAAAAACGGATGTGGCTTTAAGTGTCTGGAATAGCTTCATAATTTCCTTAGTCTAGCGGTAGCTAATTCTCTTCAGACTAGCCGGGTTGCAAGTTTAGCTGAAGAAGAATTAGAGAGATCTGAATAATTTACAGATTTTAGGCAGTTTGACTGAGATAGGCTTGTAGAGCTAGAATATAACTATATGAAATTACTAGTTTTTCTTATTCTTCTCTCTTTTACTTCTCAGGCCAAGCTCATAAGTGGCTATAAGACTGAAGGCCTATGTGTAAGACTTCCAAAGGTAGACCTTAAAACTCCAAAAAACTATTGTGTTGGTATATTTGCTCATGAATTAAACTTTCCTCGTCATATGATCACTATAGGTGATGACCTTATTGTTGTTGATAAAGGATCTGATCTTTTTGATAAAAATGAAAAGGGGATGGGAAGTATTATTCTTTATGAAAAAAACCAACATAAATTCGAAAAAAAAATTCTATTAAAAAATCTTTTTTCTCCCAGTGGGATTGCTAAAGGCCCCAGAGATTATATTTTCTTTGCAACTCCAAAATCACTTTATCGTTTTAAGCTAAGTGCTCCTGAAAAATCTCTAACTCCAGTCGTTAAAGATCTTGGTTATAATAAAGATAATTGGCATTTTATGAGCTCTGTTTATGTATTTGAAGACAAGCTTTATTTAAGCCTAGGCTCTGCAACAGATCATTGCGAAAAAAAATTAGATAAAAAAGGTGAGTGCACGGATACAAGAGGAGACCTACGAGAGTACACCCTTGATAAGCGCGGTAATATTTCTAGTACTTATAAGGTTGTAGCAAAAGGGGTTCGCAATATAATGGCCATGGCAGAAAATCCTGCTACTAGTGAAATTTTTTTTGCGGATAATGGTTGGGATAGTATTACTCCTAAAAATTCAAATTTTGATCCTCAGCTAATACCTCAAGACGAACTTAATATTTTAAGACCAGGTGCTCACTATGGATTTCCTTATTGTTATGGTTTAAATAATCAAACTCCAGGTTTCAATAAAGTCTGCAAAGAGTTTGAGCAGCCTTATAAATTATTACCTCCTCACTCCGCACCTTTATCCATGGTTTTCCAAAAAGGTGACTTGATTATTGCTTATCATGGTCATGGAAAAAATGGTGGAAGAGTTGTTAAATTTTCTCCAGGAAAAGATGGAAGACCTTTTGGGCCAGAAAAAAATCTCATCTCAAATTGGTCAGAGGGCCATTCTTTAAAAGTTCAAACTGGTCGCCCTATGGGCCTTGCTAAGTCATCAGATGGAGGACTTTATATTTCTGATGATTGGAGCGGGGTTATCTTTAAATTTCAAAAAGAGTTGGAGATTAAGTAGCTCTCTCAACGCGTTAGATGCATGGTTTCTTGTTCATTCTGGGGTATTTATGGTCTTCTAAAACTTCAGTTTGGGAGCTTTTATGAAATATTTATTATTACTCATATCACTTACAGCTTTCTCTTCTCCGACTTTAGAAGAGCATAATAAAGCCGCTAAAAAATTCTTCAATTTTCATTTTTTCGAAAATGGTCGTGGCATGACAATTACCCCTAATATGTCCAAGTTTATGTGGATGCTTGGAAAAGGGGAAAGAGGAGATTTTTTTACAAAGATTATTCAAGACCGCTATGGATTTATTGTTAAAAAAGATCAAAAACTATTGGGCGTTTTTGATGTTAAGTATAAGGATATGAATATAGGGGTTTTAGGATGTACTGCCTGTCATTCAGGTAAAGCAGCAGGAAGGCTTATTCCAGGACTGGGTAATAAAACAATTGATGCCTATTTAGTAGGTAAAGATTCAAAAAATATTCAACAACTTTGGGGTTTGTCTGCAAAGACACCTGAGCATAAATATATTCATAGCAAGGCCATGCATTTTGCTAATGTAAATTCAGATAAAAATATTAGTAATCTGACCAGAGGTCTTGTTTCAGATGCTGTTATTAAAACATTCTTTTATAAAGACAACGGTATTGATTACCCAAAAGACATGGGAAGGGCCCAGGTAAAGGTTCCACATCTTTGGGGAATTGGTGAGAAAAAAGATCACGGTATCTTCAATGAAGGTGCTCTGGATGGCAGGAACTATGCTTGGATTTTTGGAGCAGAACTTTTTGGAAGTGATAGTGCTGATCATCTAAGAGCGGTGTTGCCAAGACTAAGAAATTTTACTGATAATGTGATCTCAAAATTACTTCCCCCTGATTATCCTTTTCAAATAAATCATGAACGGGCCAAGCAGGGAGAAAAGCTTTTTGCTAATAATTGTATGAGTTGTCATGGTGAGCATAGAAGAAACATAAGAGGTTATCCTCTCTATACAGCTCCAAAGGTCGTTTCAAATGAAAAAGTTGGAACTGATGCTGATAAATTAAACGCTATTTCTGATGAGTTTGTGGAATTAGTTCAAACAAGTTCCCTTAATGATCTTTTATTTTTTAATAAAGAAAAAATCCGCAAAGGATATTTCGCACCTAAGCTTTGGGGAATTTGGTCGAGGTTTCCTTATCTTCATAATGGATCTGTGCCAACAGTTTTTGACTTATTATCTGAGCCGAGAAAACGTCCTATTATTTTTTCTATGAAAGATGCAGGAGAAGAAAGTCGTTTTAATTCAAAAAAATTAGGGCTTACAGCAATTAGGGCAAAGGATTATAGAGAATCCTTAAACATAGCAAGACGTGGAAATCGAAATATTTATTATACAAAAAGAGAAGGTCACTCTAATAAAGGTCATTATTTTAAACATTTTGATAAACTCACGGATAAGAATAAGTTAGAAATAATAGAATACTTAAAAACTCTTTAACCTGATAATAGACTTACCCTCTCCAAAAGTGCAAAATGAGGCATGGTTAAATTCCTGATTCCTTTTAATTTTGTACTTTCATTGATCCTCCTTATATTAGGTTCAACAATGCATATTGAAGGGGACTCTCTTAATTGTCCGGATTGGCCTCTTTGTTACGGTCAAATTCTTCCTGATATGGCCAAGGTTGGTTGGATAACCCTCTCTCATAGGTTTCTGGCTGGTCTGGTTGGGCTAGTAACACTGATTACTTTTTTAAAAATATATTGGAATAAAAACTTTAGCGACAAGATAAAGAAACTCTCTTGGTGGTCTCTAACTTTAGTTTTAATTCAGGGATTACTTGGCGCGCTAACTGTTAAATTTAAGCTACCAACTCTAATCTCAACATCTCATTTAATATTTTCATTATTGTTTTTAAGCACCTTTTTTTTACTTTT
>CAYGJN010000093.1:0-11340 GCA_964350135.1 uncultured Bacteriovoracaceae bacterium
TGAATACTAAGGCAAGTCTATGGACGCTGGTTCGTCCAGCATAAGATTTGGTGGACCCGAACAGGATCGAACTGTCGACCTCTACACTGCCAGTGTAGCGCTCTCCCAACTGAGCTACGGGCCCCAACATAACAAGAATAAGAAATGTAGCATTTTAAACGAAGTCTGTCCCCTTGATTCTGTGAGCTGTAAAAGATTGGTATTTTAAAACTTTCCAAGGGGATGATTTCTTGGCAATATTCATTCAAGGAGTTCTTATGAGCGTATCAAGCAAAGTTTTATTAGATAATATGTGGCAGGACTATCTTAAACTCAATCCTCTTGCTCAAAGAATAAAAGAGTTATTGGAAGAGAAAGGTGAAATTGTTTTTAATGACCATATTGCCCTTAGGACTTATAAAAATCCAAAATGTTCTATTGATATATTGGCCAAGCCTTTTTTAAATGATGGTTATATTGAAAAAGATGAATACCATTTTGAGCAAAAAAAACTTTATGCAAAGCATTTTGAACATCCCGATAGCTCTATGCCTAAAATTTTTATCAGTGAACTTTTGGTTGAAAAACTTTCAGACTCAGCTCAAAAGATTATAGGAAATCTAATTTCTCAAATGGATAATGCCATAACCTCTAAGGATAACTTCCTTTATTCAGGAAGACCTTGGGATCTAGACTTTGTAACTTATGAATCCCTTTTAAAAGAGAGTGAGTATGCTGGCTGGATGGCTGCCTTTGGTTTTAGGCCAAACCATTTTACTGTCAATGTGAATATGCTTAAAAATTTTTCTGATATTGAAGAAGTTAATGATTTTCTTAAGAAAAATAATATTGAGCTTAATTCCAGTGGTGGAGAGATTAAGGGATCTAAAGAAGTCTATCTTAAGCAGTCCTCAACTCTTGCAAATAAAGCACTTGTAAAGTTCTCTGACAAATCAATTGAGATTCCTAGTTGTTATTATGAATTTGCAAAGAGATTTCCTCTCCATACGGGAGAGCTCTATCAAGGTTTTGTTGCTAAAAGTGCTGATAAAATCTTTGAGTCTACTGACCAGCAATAATTTCCTTAACTCCAGGCTTCTTCTTAGTTACCCAGAAGAGATCCTTGGTACATCATTTGTATACCCTTGAGCCTGTATTGACAGGCTTTTAAGTCGAAAGTAGATATTGTTTTATATCTAGGAGTTATTAATGAAGTTATTTCTTTTTTTCCTTTTACTTATAAGCTTAAGTTCAACTTATGCTAATTTTACTGGAACCTGGTCAGGTTTCTTTAAAAGAGAAATTAAAAGTGAAAAGATAAATATAGTTGAACATTGTGGAATAATAGATTTTACAATTTTTCAAACTGAAAAGTATTTAGTGGTAAGTAATGTGTTAGTTTGGTGTGGCCCTTTTTTTGGTGGTGACTGGTATTATTATATAAAAGATGGAGTCACCCTGAATATTGTTGGCAATGATCTTTACTTTAATGGTCAGAAGATTGGAATAATTAAAAAAGATCGTCTTCAATACAACTTAAGTAATAAGTCTCAGTCTAGTGGTTTTGACTTAGCGATTGAAGATGGAAATATCTTTTTAGAATTTAAAGATACTTTTAATAAGAATAAAAGTTCAGAAATTTTCTATCATACAGTTTTTAAAGAGATAAAAGTTCAGTGATTTTTGAAGGCATTCTCCAGGAGGAAAATGCCCTTGTTATAAAAAATTAGATCTTATTTAAAATAGAAATTTCTTCGCCCATAACTTGACCGCCATAGCTAAGAACAGAAGTTTGTCTGACTTGAGAAGCATTTATTTTTTCAGAAGTAACTTTAATATCGAATTGGTAATTACTCATTTTATCAACAATTTGTCCTGACATAACCATTGATGTACCTACATGTCTCATGGCCAAATACATTGAAAGTTCAGCATCATCAAAAACAAGGCTTAAGTTTTCATCTACATAAATTTCTTCATGGGCAGGATCGATATCATCATAGCTAATAATAGAAACCGCATAGCAATTATGTTGAGTCACTTCTTGATAGGAATTGTATTGAGTACCGGTTTCAGGGTCCGTTTCAAGGCTGTGCCAAGTTCCTGAGAAGTCAGTGCATGTAAAAGCGGAAACAGAAAAAGTAAAAAGTAGTGCTGCGATTAATTTCATATATCTCTCCTTAATTTGTATTAATTATTCTAGAAAGCTCGGATCTGTCCTACAAGAAAAACACGCTTAGAATCCTGAAAAAAATACATGGTTCAAAAGCAGTGAACCATTTTGGTTCAAAAGCTGTGGACTCTTTGCAGCAATGCTTTATATTAGGCTCAGAACTTAAACCTTGAGGATTTGTGAGCTTACCAGAAGATTTTAAGACATATTTGCAGCAAGAACTTGTGAGTAGGGTTCAAAAAAACCCATCTTACTCACTTCGCGCCTTTGCAAACTCTCTTGAGATCAACCATTCAGGGCTTTCACAGATTCTAAGTGGTAAGCGGGCCATAAGCGAGAAAATGATTAAACGTTTGGGTGAAAAACTCGATTTTGGGCCTAGAGAGTATGATCACTTTCTAGAAAAAAAAGAGAAGGCTCAAGAGATTAATTACTCAGCGGAGCAATTAAGTCTGGACTCTTTTGAAGTTATTAGTGATTGGCACCATCTAGCAATTTTAGAGCTTATGGATCTTGTTAATTATAAAAATGACTTTAAGTGGATGGCCTCTAAACTTGGGCTTAGTGTTCATGAGATTAGGCTTGCTTTTGAAAGAATGCAAAGGCTTAAGCTTGTTGAACTAGTTAATGGTGATTATAAAAAAACTCACTTAGATGGCGTAAGTTGTGTTCATCATACATTTACAAATACAGCAAAAAAGAAATATCAAAAACAAGTATTTACTAAGGCCCTTGAGGCCATTAGTGAAACAGATATAAATCAGCGCAGTCACTCTGGCATGACCATGGCCATTGATAGCAGGAAGCTTGATCTTGCAAGAAAAGAGATCCTTGAGTTCAGACGTCGTCTCAATGATCTTTTATCAACAGAGCAATGCGATGAGGTTTATCATCTTTCTATCGGACTTTTCCCATTAACAAATACTAAACAAAATATTGAACATGCAGGAGATGAATCATGAAATTATTATTAACGTTTTTATTAGCAATTAATTTTACTATGGCCGGAGGAGAAACCGACGGCGAAGCAGGACTTCTTTGGAGAGCAGGAGATACCTTTCAAAGACCTGAACTTTTTTTCTACAATTACTCAGGAGAGAAAGTGATATATGGTCTAAACTCTTTAGATTTTGTTAATTTCTCTGACGCTAAATCTTTAAGGTACACAACTAGAAATTGTGAGAAGTCAGTTAAAAAAGAGCTGAGTTCTAATTTTCCTGGCTTACTTGATAGGCTAGAGGCGGGAGACTATAAAGCAATTAATGGAGGAAACTTTGGGCCAATCCTTACAACAATTAATGGAATTTTATATGCTTTACCCAACTCCTATGAAAAGAAAAAATCTCGCCTCCTTTGTTATGACAATGGTAGTTTAATACATTTTAAAGCGATTAATATAGATGAGTTTATAAAGGTATTGAGATCTCAGCTTGAGATGGTTGCCCATAGAACATTATTATTACAAGAGGTTTACTTAAACTTTAACGGAAATATCCAGTCAGATGCAATGATTCTTCTGAATGCTTGTAGTGAAAGAGCAACTTACAGTGATTTTTTTGAGTACTTTAGAGATGAACTTGATCTTAGATTACCATATAGTACTAATGATGCCTACTCTATCATGAGTTTTTTGAGGTCTTATCTAAAGCTACAAAACTTATCCAACTTAGATGATATAGAACTAGATGTTGATTCAGTATTTTCTCAAATTGACTTTGGTCTTCTTTCTGATGTGGGGCTAGCAATTTCAAATAGGCATACAATTCTTCTTGAAGGCCTTGGGAGTCCTTATGATAAATTTATTTATTGGGACAATATCGCTATGAGGTATGCACCAGGCTCAGCTCAGTGGACTAAAGCGCGGAGTGAAATTCTTTCAATATGGGCAAAGCATAATATGAATGAGGTTTATAAAGAGTTACTAAATACTCCAAGTTGCAACTCTACTAAACAGATAAGAGGGTTTGTTTACACATTAAACAAAAGGTATATCGATATCCCATGATAAAAATACTAGCAACTCTAATATTTAGCTTTTTTCTTAATGCGGAAGATGATCTGAAAAGGTCATCTTCTCCTTATGAGCTTGCAAGTAAGATCCATGCTGCTTATGAGCAAAAAGACTCAGCAGAGCTAAAGTTAATGAACGACCAAGCTAGGTCCTTATTAATCGATGCTCTTTATAAAGATGAGAGCTCTTATGAATACACAAGAAGTATGCTTATAGAAAAGCTTGTAATCGTTGCTCCTTACCGCTACCGCTATTATATAAGTTTATTAGATGAAGACTTATTAAATCTTTACCTTAAAAAAGTTTTAAAAGTTTTGACTTATCTACCTTCCGGAAGTCTAGGGCAGAAATACCATTCTTTAATTACTGAAAAAATTGAAAGTGGAGATCTTGTACTGATGCCTCTTAAAGGACTAGCTTTGAGTCATGAATCGAGAGGTCTTTTCCATGCAAGATCTAATAAAGTTTCGTTACAGCTTTTAAGCGCTCACGAAATTATTTTTCCTCTTATCCACGAGTTTGCTCATGTAAAAGATCATGAGTTAATAGATAAAAGGACTAATATTAAAAATGTTCGAAATAGTTTTCCTTTGTATTATAATCAACAGCTTATTGAAGAAAAGTTCAAAAACGAGTTTGGCCGTTATTGGTTCTTAGAAGAAAGTTATGCTCCTCATTATAGTGAGATCATTCCTAGAGTGGATACTTGCAAAGTTTATATTGAGCTTATCACAAATAATCTTTTAAAAAATGCAGAGTTCAAGGATCAAAAACGCTATGAAACAGTTCTTTCAGGCCAAGAGACTTGTGTTGAGCTTACTCAAAGAGAATTATCTTCTTGGAAGTCTCCAAGGCCAGCATGGGATAAAGAGCTTTTCCCTTGGCAATGGCAGCTTGTAGATGAGTACCGATCCAAATGGCTTAAACAAAACCATCTACCTGATCCATTTTATCAATAAATTATTTTAGTCTTGAAAAACGAAGCTGGTCACCGACTTTGAGTTTAAGGGCCTTTGCTACTTTTTTTGAAATATAGATACCGTCATTTTCCATGACAGCTTTTCCTAAACAACATTTAAAATTTTCAAACTTTTTATTTGAGATAAGATGCTCATCTCCATCAAGTTCATCTTTGAAACCTTTAAGCACGCCAGAGACTGATGATTTTATTGTTCTAAGATTATTCACTTTTGCTTTTAGAATTGGGCCAGGCTCTAAAACAGCAACTAGGCCTGAGTCACTAAAGCCTTCACGTTCTAAAATTTTTCGAGCAGGCACTGTGTTTGGATGGACTTGTCCTATAACTTTTCTTGCTGCCAGGGGGAGAAGGTTTACTACAAGAGGAAAATCCGGAAGCATCTCTTTTATCCATTTTCGACTTTTCATCATAAGTCCATCTGCTTGCATAAAATCAATTTTAAAAAACTTAGATCCTACAGCATTCCAAAAAGGGTTATTTCCATTTTCATCAACCATTCCTCTCATTTCTGCAATAATTTCTTCTTCAAAATAATCACAATGATCTGCAATAAACATAAGGCGGCTCAATGATAGAAGTCTTCCCACTGATGACTTTCTGTACTGAGGATGAAGATAAAGACTACAAACTTCACTTGGTCCTGAGTGCATTGGAGAAAGCTTCAATGTAGTAATTGTATTTTTAACTGCAATTTCTTTAGACTCACGTATCTCATTTTGAATCTCATAAAAATACACAGGCTCAAAACCACCAAGCTTAGAAACTAAACCACTCACTCCAACCAATTGGTCTTTTTCTTTATCTATTAATCCAAAAAGATAATCTTCACCTTGAGGCTTGCCAGGCTTTGCATACTTAAAGGCCTTTTCTGTATCAGTTAATCTCTCCAAAAGAATCTTTCTGTCTTTTGGTAGTGTGGTGAGTCCGTGACCAGAGCCAAGCACTAATTGTAGTAACGCATCGACGTCATCTGGCCCTAAGGGTTGAATTACAAGCATATAAATCCTTTCTTAGTTCAAATTATGAGCCTCTCCTTGAAAAAGTTCAATGACGGCAAGCAGTATCACCTTCTAAGCACTTGAATTATTGGGCAAAATGCCTCAAACAGGTTAAATTAAATTTTTACTTTAAAGACTATTAAGGAGAGACACCCATGAAGGTGCCTGAGAAGTATTCACTAAAAAAGACCGACAAAGAAACTCTTATAAAATGGTATGAAATTCTCATCCTTGGAAGAATGCTCGATGAGCGTGCTCCTAATTATTTAAAGCAAGCTATTGGTTGGTCTTATCACGCACCGGCTGCCGGTCATGATGCGATTCAATTAGCTATCGGCCAAATCTTTGATCGTAAAACTGATCATATGTTTCCTTACTATCGTGACATGGTCACAGTTCTATCAGCAGGACTTACGGCCGAAGAGATTATTCTTAACGGGATCTCAAAAGCAACTGATATAGCAAGTGGTGGACGTCATATGTCTAATCATTTTGCAAAGCCGGAATGGAATATTCATAATGTGTCTTCTTGTACGGGAAATCATGTTTCTCAAGCAGTGGGAACAGCTCGTGGAATGGATCGCTATAAACACAAAGGTGTTTCAATTTCATCTCAAGGGGAGTCATCTGTTTCTGAAGGTTATTGTTACGAAGGAATTAATGGGGCTTCAAATGAAAAGCTTCCAGTTATTTTTGTATTCCAAGATAACGGTTATGGAATTTCTGTACCCAAGCGTGATCAAACTGCCAATGAGCGCATTAGTGATAATTTTACAGGTTTTAAAAACTTAAGAATTATTCAATGTGATGGATTAGATATTTTTGCTTCAATGAATGCAATGTATGAAGCTAAAAAACATGCTCTTGAAGACGGCGAGCCTGTTATTGTAGACGCTAAATGTGTTCGTATTGGCGCGCATTCAAATTCAGATAAGCATGAGCTTTATCGTGATGAAAAAGAATTAGCAGATGCTCTTGCAAAAGATCCTCTTCCTAAATTTGAAAAACAATTATTAGATGCAAAAGTTTTAACGAAAAAATTGATTGAAGAAATTAAAGAAAAAAATAAAAAAATTGTCATGGACGCCCATAAGGCTGCCGTTAAAGCACCAGACCCTGACCCTGAAAGTATTTACGACTTCCTTGTTCCTGATGCTTATGATGCTGCAAAATACCCCGAAGGTTTACATGATGGATCTGGAACAGAGAGAACTTTTATTGATGCTTTGAACTCAACATTAAAAGCAGAGTTTAGAGAAAACCCAAATACTTTTATCTGGGGGCAAGATATGGCCAATAAAGATAAAGGTGGGATCTTCAATGTTTCTAAGGGAATGCAGCAAGAGTTTGGTATTGATCGTGTTTTTAACGGACCAATTGCTGAAGATTATATTATGGCCACGGCCAATGGCATGAGCCGTTTTCGTGATGATATTCGTATTGTTGTTGAAGGAGCTGAGTTTGCAGATTATTTTTGGCCTGCAATTGAACAACTTGTAGATTCTTCTCATGACTATTGGAGGTCTAATGGTGCATTTTCTCCAAATATCACAGTAAGGCTTGCTAGTGGTGGCTATATTGGTGGTGGTATTTATCACTCTCAAAATATTGAAGGCACTCTCTGTACCTTTCCTGGCATTCGTGTTGTTGCACCAGCATTTGCTGATGATGCTGCAGGATTACTTAGAACTTCTATGCGTTCAAAAGGTATCACAATGTTTTTAGAGCCAAAGGCTCAATACAATAATAAATTTGCAACTCAAACATTTCCTGATGATTTCGAAGTTCCTTTTGGCAAAGCAAGAATTAGAAATGAGGGAAGTGATTTAACAATTATCACTTGGGCCAACGCTGTTCATTTAAGTCTTCAAGCTGCACAGGAACTCTCAAAAGAAGGTTTTGAAGTAGAAGTTCTTGATTTGAGATCACTAAATCCTCTAGATGAAGAATCTATTTTAAAATCAATCGCTAAAACTAACCGTGTTCTCGTCGCTCATGAAGACAAAGTCTTTGGCGGTTTTGGTGGTGAGATTACAGGGTTTATTAATGAAAATGCTTTTGAGCTATTGGATGCGCCAGTGAGAAGAGTAGGCGCAACATTTACTCCTGTCGGTTTTAATAGGATTCTAGAGAGGGCTGTTTTGCCTGATATGAAAAAGATTCTTGAGGCAGCAAAGTCTTTGCTTGAGTATTAGGATCCGCCCACACGCTATTGAGGTGATTAGCAGGTTCCAATCCACATGGGAGACCCATTGGGGATACTAGAATCTGGTGGTGGCCAACAAGCATAGAGATTACCTCCGCTACAATAAGGACTATTATTTGGGTCACATGCAGCGGCATCAAATCCTTCGTCAAAAAGACTTTCGAAGCTGTCAATTTTAAGCCAAGCTTCATCAATTTTATTTGATTTTAAATAGTCAGGAGAGGAGAGTATTTCAAGAACACCTTCTTTTTCTAGAAAGCTAAGATGCAAAAGTATCTTAGTTAAAAAATCATCTGGCATTTCTTCAATTTCAAGGTTTACTTTTTCAGCGAAACTATCTTTTATATAAAAAGGTCTAAAAAACTCATAGAGGGCAGTTTCTAAGTAGATTACCTTCTCATCATCTGTATCATGAAGAAAAACACCAAACTTTTTGTCTTTTTCAAGATTTAAAGCTACGACCTTATTAAAGCGAAATATAATCATACTTAAGTTTAATCTGAACCAGGCTTTGCTGTCCAATTTCACTAATAACTGTTTAAAGAGTGATAATATTTGCCTCATTTCCTAGGCGTTTATTCACAAGGTCTTTAAAATACTTAATATTTTTATCCTTGTTCTTATTAGTTGTATGGAGCATAAGAAGTGGTTTGTTAAACTGGGTAGTTTCAAATAATGACATACCATCATCGGAGTTAGGCTTAACCACTCCATCAAAGAGATAGCGAAAAGTTTCAAAGTCGGGAGTTTTTTCTGAGATAGATGACTCTGTCACCCAGATAATTGCATCAACTGTATGGTCAACTCTATTTAATAATTCTCTATTCATCTATACACCGGAAACTCTTTGCAAAGCTCTAAAACTTTCGAGCGGATTTCTTTCTTAATTGAATCATTAGTTGAATTTTTTAACGATTTTGAAATCCACTGGCCAACCAGTTTCATATGGGACTCATTAAGGCCTCTTGTTGTCATGGCCGGAGTTCCAAGACGAATACCACTTGTCACAAAAGGAGATCTCGTATCTTTAGGAACCATGTTTTTATTACAAGTAATTCCAACTTCTTCTAATATATGTTCAGCGTCTTTGCCTGAAAGATTCACGCTGTCAGTCTTACAAAGAAGAAGATGATTATCAGTTCCTCCACTCACAAGGTCAATCCCTTCAGACTGTAAAGTTTCACCTAATACTTTTGCATTGGTCACAACTTGCTGTTGATAAGTTTTAAATTCGGGCTCCAATGCTTCCTTAAAAGCAACTGCCTTGGATGCAATAACATGTTCAAGTGGACCACCTTGAATACCAGGGAAAATATTAGAGTTTAATTTTTTACCCCATTCCTCTTCTAAGTTTGTTAGAATAATTCCACCTCTTGGACCCCTTAGAGTTTTATGAGTAGTACTTGTTACAAAATGGGCGTGAGGAAGAGGGGACTCATGAACACCCGCTGCAATAAGGCCAGCAATATGGGCCATATCTACCATTAGGTATGCACCAACAAGGTCTGCAATCTCACGAAATTTTTTAAAATCAATGGCACGAGGATAGGCACTTGCTCCAGCAATAATCATTTTAGGATTATGTTTTTTTGCAAGATCCTTAATGAGATCATAGTCCAGCATTTCAGTATTAGAGTTAAGCCCATAGGATACGATATTATAAAGTTTTCCACTAAAATTAACAGGTGAGCCATGAGTCAGGTGTCCGCCTTCAGAAAGATCCATTCCAAGAACAGTGTCACCAGGTTTTAAGGCCGCAAAATAAGTGGCCATATTTGCTTGAGAGCCTGAGTGAGGTTGAACATTTGCATAGCTACAATTAAAAAGTTTTTTAACACGTTCTCTTGCAAGGTCTTCAGCAGAGTCTACAAACTCACACCCACCATAATATCTTTTACCAGGATAACCCTCAGCATATTTATTGGTAAGGACAGTTCCTTGAGCTTCCATTACAGCTGCTGATGCATAGTTTTCACTAGCAATAAGTTCTAACCCTTCTTCTTGTCTTTTTCTTTCAAGCCCAACAAGTTTATAGATTTCCGGGTCCATCGTCTCAATTGATGAACTATTTGGATGAAACATGCTTGTCTCCTAGTTTGTGTATTTTTTGAAAATTAAGGTGGAGTTGGTACTACCAAATCCAAACGAGTTATTTAAAGCGTAATTGATATCTTTTGAAATGGCCTCATTCGGTGTGTAGTAGAGGTCACATTCAGGATCTTGATTATCAAGATTTATTGTTGGTGGAATCTTTCCGTGAAACAGAGCCTTTGCACAAAAAACGCTCTCAAGCCCACCGGCTGCACCTAATAAGTGTCCAGTCATAGATTTAGTTGAACTAATGGCAATCTTTTTTGCATGATCTCCAAAGACATTTTTAATGGCCTTGGTTTCAGCAATATCTCCCAGAGGAGTCGAGGTTCCATGGGCATTAATATAATCAATATCAGTGGCCTTAATTCCACTTAGGCTAATGGCCTGTTCCATACAATGAATAGCACCAGCACCATCTGGATGGGGAGCTGTTATATGGTAAGCATCACTACTGGCCCCACCACCTAGAACTTCACCGTAAATTTTAGCACCTCTGGCCTTGGCCTTTTCTAGGTTTTCAAGAATAAGAATTCCTGAACCTTCACCCATAACAAAACCATCTCTTGCAGTATCAAAAGGTCTGGAAGCTTTTTCTGGTTCGTCGTTTCTGCGAGAAAGGGCCTTCATATTGGCAAAACCAAAACAAGTAAGTTGAGAGAAAACACTCTCTGTACCACCCGTAATCATAAGGTCTTGTCTTCCTGATTGAATTTCAAAAAGGGCCTGAGTGATAGCGTGGTTTGAAGAAGCACATGCACTGGCAACAGTGTAGTTCACTCCCATAAGTCCAAGCTTAATACTTAAAAGTCCTGTGGCCATATTGGGAATAATCGCAGGGATAAAAAATGGGCTTACCCTTCTTCCGCCTTTTTCCATAAAAGTTACATGTGAGCTTTCAAT
>CAYGJN010000094.1:0-9111 GCA_964350135.1 uncultured Bacteriovoracaceae bacterium
AAGAAGTTATAGAGACTTATGAAGGAACAATTCAAGCTTAAGCTGCTTTTTTGTTGAATTTTTGAAAGTTCAAGAATATCGTTAAGAATATTTAAAAGTGAGCTTGCACTTTGATCAATAATTTTGAGTTTTTCAATATTTTCAGAATCCTTCAAGTCTTCTAATAAAAGCTTGCTCATGCCAATAATACCATTCATAGGAGTTCTAAGTTCATGAGACATATTTGCAAGAAAATCACTTTTAATTGAAAGGGCCTTTTCTGCTGCCTCTCTGGCACTCATAATCTCTTTTTCATATTTCTTTCTTTCAGTAATATCATTAGCAATTCCAAGATAGCCTGTAACTTGACCATCATCATCTTTGAGGGCCGTAATTGAAAGCTGTACAGCAAACTTAGTGCCATCTTTTCTAATATAGGTCCATTCATTATCATTTGGTAATCCTCGGTCAGTAAGACAAACAAAAGTCTCAAACCCAGGAGGTATTGTTTGACCGATAAAATCACTAAATGTTTTAGACCTTTCTACAACTTCATCAAAATCATGAAAAATTGCAGGAGTCTCTTTATAAAGTAGCTCTTGGGCCTTATAACCAAGTTGTGCCTCTGCTGCTTGGTTAAAATTTGTGATTACTCCGTTAATATTTGTTGCAATCAGTGCATAATTTGAAGAATTTTGAATTGCTTGTTGAAAATTTAATGACTCTTCAAGCTTTGAAGCAGAAATAAGGATAGTTTTTTTTGTATAAATAATAAGTGCAAGAAATGATATTAGCAAAAAAACAATAGAGCCGTAAAACTGATAAGCCGTTAACTCAACGTCATTTTCAAATGACAAAGCTGCTTTGTTTTTTAATTCTACCCTATGCTTTTCAAGCCTTCTAAAAGCATTAATGGCCATGGAGTCATCAACAACTATTTTTTTATCTAACTCGCTTATACTAAACTTACTGTTAAGTATAAAATCTACTTTGGATCTATAGGAATCTGCCGTTTTTCTTATTATCTCTAGATTTTCTCTTTCTAGTTGAGTAATATTTTTTTTGTCCAAGTATGCGTTTATTAAATTTTGGATTTCTCCATAATGATGAATAAATTTATCTAAGTATTTTTTTCGCCACGGATAACAAGATTTTTGAAATTATGAATAAAACCTGAGTAACCAAAATGTCTTTGTAAATGTGAAATAATAACGACTTTCTCGTCAATATCATAGCGGTAGTTAGTCCAATGATTCTCAATCCCTTGAAATCTTTTAAACTGTAGAAAACAGAAAATACCTAATATGATTGGTACAAATATTAAAATATAGTTCAGTAAATTTGATACCTTAGTTTTTTTGGCGGCTATGATGACTTTTCGTCTTTTAGGCTGAGTACTTAAATAAAGAAAGACCGACAGGAGCGTGCGGTCTTTCTTTACAAAACTGCTTTTATTTAGAGTTTGGATCTAGCGGACTTGTACCTTTTTCGTATTCCTCACCATCACTTAACCCATCTCCATCAGTGTCAGGGTTATTAGGGTCAGTGCCACCAAAAATCTCATGCTTATCAACAACTCCATCCCCATCGGTGTCCTCATCCAACGGATTAGTTTTAAGTTCATCAACCTCTTCACCGTCATTGATTTTGTCATCATCGCTGTCCTTGTCATTAGGGTCTGTCCCTAGCTCCTTTTCTCTTTTGTCACTTAATCCATCACTATCAGAATCATGATCCATAGGATTAGAAAAATTGTCTTCAAGTTCCACCCCCGTTAAAAGTCCGTCTTTATCGTGATCTAAGCAAAGTAAACAATCTGTTGCTTGTGCAAATGGCGTTGTATTCATACTTTCATTAAATATTTTTTTATATTTATCTTTTCCTTTTTTAAATTGAATAAGGCTATTACCAACATCACCTTTATTCTTGCCAATAAGGACTGCAATTTCATTTCCATCACTCATTGATGACGTTTGACGGGCGCTACTGCTTGCAAACACAGAGCGGCACATGCAACCTTTATCCATATCCTTTTTTTCAATCTTATTAAGACCTTTTTCTATATGCTTTCCTGAATAGCAACTCACTATAATGACTTGAGTCTTACAAGTCTTAAGTTTGTTAAGCTGATTTTTTAAAAATTGAGTTCCCATCATAAATCCATCACGAGACCCATAGGTGCGAGTTTTAGAGGGATCAGAGGCATCTGGGATCTCGTGATGAGAATTCATGTCGATAAAACCGTTAGTTGAACCATGACCTGAAATAACGACTAAAACTTCATCGCAGCAAGAACTAATTTTAGCAGCTGCGGCATCAAAAGCCTTTTCAATATTTTCTCTCGTGGTTTGAAATTTTTGTTTTGCTGGATCAGATTTAGAATTAGGAGTTACTGTAATCGAATCATATGATGGTCCGCTAAAAAGTTTTAACATTTCTTTCATAGAATATTTTTCACGGGGGTTACCATGACCATTTACATAAAGAACAATTTTCTTTGCCTTTGATTTTTCTCCTCCGCAGCTACATTTGCCCATTTCACTTGCAAATACTTTATTATCTTGTGGTGCTTCAAGTAATCCTTCAACTCTAATTTTTCTCTCAAATTCAAATTCACCTTTTTCCAAAGGATATTTTGACCAATCAATATTCCCTGGTACTCCTGCTCTTGGATCAGTTGTTTTATTAGGATCAGTAGGAGCTAGAGAGCCCCTTGTGTTTAAATTTAAAAGATTGAAAGTTAAACTTTTTTGTAAGGATCTTGGAAAGTCTTTTGGTATATAAGTTGTATTTTTTCTAGCATAACTATCTGAGAAATAATCCACTCCATCAATAACCGGATATCCAAGACGTGAATATTCATAAACTCTTCCTGTAATTTGTCCTATTAGAATAAATGTTGTGGGATGTTCAAAGTATTGCCCAGGTCTATGATCTGCAAAATAGATCCAACTAGGCTCAGCTAATTTTAAAGGTTTGGCCGTTTTAAAGGGACCTGATTCAATTAAGGTCCCAACCCCTAAAACTCTTGGCAATTTATAGATATCAATTTTTTCTTTATAAGCTTTTTTCTTCCAGCCAGCTTGTACAATTTTTTTATAAGCACATTCATATGAGCATAATGCTTGGGCCTGTGATGTTACTAAAACAAACAATAAACCAATTATAATTCTCACTTTTTATTCCTTAGGTTGCGAGTTATCTAAGTTTATATAGGCAAGGCCCATGCCAAAATTAATCCACCATTGAATGCATGTTTCAGAGATGACTCGGGCCGCAATGAAACCAATATATTGGGACTAGAATCAAGTTGCTACTGAATAAAATCCCCCAGTTTTTTAAACTGAGGGAGTCTAGTTTAGGATGCTCTTAAACTTTCTAAGGCCAAAGAAATACCCTGTGCTTCCAAGCGGCGGGTTTTAGATTGTCCGTAACATTCATGGCTGACCCCATGCTTGGGGTAGTTAAGAAGGATTGCTCCATAGAAAAGTTTGTATAGATGGCCCAAAAGATAAAGAGCACCTGATTCCATATCTGCTGAAGAATATTTATATTTATTTTGTTTTAAAAAATTCACACTATAATAGCCATCAATATGACGATTACGTTTATCTTTAATTTCAAGCCCCATATTGCGAGCTGTCTTTTTAATAGAACGGCGAATAAGGGGCTCAATTTCTACTTGTCCAAAATTGCTTGAAAGCCCATAATTATCAAGTAGCCCTAGAGGCAAGGTCGTTCTTTTAACAAGAGAGAGGCTGTGATGATTTTCAAGAGTGTCATTAGAGCCAACCCGAATGATTTTTTTTGCCCCAAAGGTTTTAAGCTCTTCAAGTAAAAATGCCGCTGCAGGAGCACCAATTCCTGTATTCGCTGCAAAGACTTCTTCACCTTTATAAAGTCCTGTATAGACTTGATAGCCTCTGTAATTAGTATGTTCTTTAGGGTCTTCAAGAAATTCGTTTATAATTCTTTGCACTCGGTTTGGGTGAGCGCAAATAATTCCTTTTTCAGGAATTTTTTGGGTTTTATTTAATACAATAGTGTCATCAATATTTAAGGCGTACATAGACTGCTCCATAAGTTTACAATTTTAAAAATTTTTAATTTAGTTACAAAATTTGATAGGTGCGATTAGCACCAGAGACAATGCCTTGAGCGCCAATAATAAGAATATGAATGGAGATTCGTAGTTGAACTTTTCATAATGAGATAAACTACCCTTGCTTTACAAAAGAAACAATAAGCAATTATTAACATTTTCTAACTGCAGAGAAGCTTTTGAGGTATAATGGTTTTATGGAAAATAACTCAATTTATAAAATATTCAAATTTATTGGTGGTGGACTAGTGATAATAGGCCTTATTCTTTCGGCCTTTATCCCTCTGGGAGTTATTGCTAATCTCTTTATGTAAACGAAATTTCGTTTACTCTAAAGGTAGCTTGCCGGAAGCTCTTCCCAATCTGTAAACAAACCAGCAAACCTAGGCTCCACTAAACGACTATACCTATGATAAAGAGCGGCTCTAGAGCTGTCTTTATTGGCATGATCTCTAAGGACTCGAAGAGTCTCTATATAGCAAAGTCCCTGACAAAGAGTTTCCGCATGAGACATAAGCTCATCCATTCCCTCTTTGTTTTTCTCCCATTTTTCCATTTTTAAAAGATCACCACTATTTTCAGGACGAAGACATCCTATAATCAGCTTTAGAAAACCTTTTTTAAACTCGTAACGCTTACTAAGAAAATCTCTTTCCCAGGCCTTAAGTCCTCTTGCAAATCCCCCTGCAGGATGTCCCGCAATGACACCAGAAAAAAATGCTTGTGGATTTCTCATGGTATATTTCATTAGATCTTTCATGGCCATCAGAGCTTGGATTTGACTGGTCCCCTCGTAAAGAACAGGAGCAAATGAATCACGAACATAACGCTCCATTGGATATTCTTTCATATAACCATGCCCACCAAGTACAGCTAAGGAGCGGCAACTAATCTGCTGATTTGCTTCAGTAAGGTAAAACTTAACAAGAGGAGTTCTTTTTCTAACCCACATCTTTGCTCTTTTATAAGTTTTTTTATCTGACTCATTAAGATCTCCTGTAAAAACAAGTTTCTTATGCAGTCTATGATAAATATCAAAATGAGATGTTGTATCAACTAAAAGTGCTCGCATGGCATCTCTTTCAGTTTCCCAATCAGTAAGATTTCTTTTCATCAAAGGCAGTTCAACTAAAGGAGTTCCAAATGCCTTTCTTTGTGTAGCATATTCTTTCGCGTAAGAAAGACTTGCTTCAAGACCACCAAGCCCTTGAGAGCCAGTCAAAACTCTTGCTTCATTCATAAGCTCAGTCATTTGACGAAAGCCTTCTCCTTCTTCTCCTAGAAGATGTCCTACCGAGTTTTCAAAAACAAGCTCACAAGTAAAAGAGCCATGCATGCCCATCTTCTCTTCATTTTTAACTACTTGATAGTTTAATGATTCATCATCATTTACTTGCTCCATAAAAAATAAGGAAAGACCTTTGAGTCCTTCACCAGAGTTTGGAGTTTTTGCAAGGGTAAAGGCACAGCCACCACCACCATTAGTAATAAAAATCTTATTACCAGTTATTTTATAGGTCCCATCATCTTGTTTTTTAGCTATTGTTTTCATAGCACCTAAATCTGAGCCACAGTCTGGCTCAGTCATAACCATACAACCACTGCTTTCCCCTTTAATAACTCTTGGAATCCATTTCTTTTGCATATCTTCACTACAAAAACGCTGAAGCATATCAATCATTGAAACAAAAAAAGATAATTGCGAGCAAGCACCTATAGACGCTCTTGAGAGAAAGCTAAGACTAAGCATATAAATAAGATAAGGAGCCTCAAGGCCACCGTATTCTTTAGGAGCACAAATTCCATAAAACTGAAGTTCAGCAGCTTCTTTATAAAGTCTTTGAAGATGCTCATTGGGAATTGTTATACCATCGGCTACAACCCCTGGACCCTCTTTATCAAGATGTTCTGCTATTTCACTCACACTTGTACCGGACCAATTACCAATTGAATCAAGAATCTCGCTAAAAAAATCTACCACTTCCTCTTGATTTTCAAAGCCTTCCTCTGTGGGAAACTCTGGGTAATAAAGAGGAATAATACGATCCCAATCAATAGCGTTTTTAAAAAGCCATTTCCATTCAGACTCGTTAGAAAAATAATTCATGATCGGCTCCTGTGAGTACTAGGCATATTTATAAAAAATTCACTAAACGCGGTGCTCCTTTAATATTTACAGGGAAATTCCTTCAAATGTAAGGGCCTGTTATAATCCGTCGCGGCGCGTTTAAATGCCTCCAACCTCATTGCTAGGTTGTTCTGTGGCAAAATTTTATCATAAACCTATTATTCTTTTAAGCATGTTTTGCATGTTCATCACTAGTAATCTTAAGGCTTCATGCCTTTCGCGACTAGATGAGCTTATTACTAATAATAGGCCAAAGAATTTAGCTCCTCTTATTTCTACAACGAGAGCTGTCCAAAAAGATTCCGAAAATATTGTTTCGCAATTAAAAGATCTAAGTAAAAAAGCTTCAAAAACCTGTAAAGGATCTAAAGACAAACTCAATTGTGTACAAAAAGAAGTAAGTTATAAGTTTCAATCCTCCACATTTAAAAGAAGTTTAAGTGCATTTAAGGGAGAGGCCTTAAGATCAAATCCAGTTTGCTTGAAAAATTTTATGCGAATTATGGCCCAAGTCTGGAGTTTCCAGCTCATTGCCTACACTATTCATAATAGTGTAGGCAATGAAAAAATGGATTACCCATTTGATCTTATGGTTGGGGCAGGAGTTTTCATCTGGGCAGCTGAAGAACTCAATTGCAGGGCGAAGTCTCCTTCACTGGACAAACTTTCGATTAATAATCTCAAAGAATTTAAAAAGCATGTTTTTATGAATAATCATAAAAATTATAAAACGCTTTTTAACTCTTATATAAAAGAAAACTATAAACTTGCAAAAGATCACTCTGTTATTATTTTACTTAATATGATGGTTTTACCAGTACTAGCTTTCTCTGAAGATATTATTCGTTATGAAGTTGATAAGGAAAATAGAGAGTCTCCCTATGAAGCTAAGCAAGCAAAAACGTATTTAAAAGATGCTATGTTTTCTGGTGCCCATAGTTTTCTCTATAGTCTTCCCCTAAATATTTTCTTAGGGAAAAAAGCTTTTGAACTTCGAGGCCTTCCTGCCATGAAAACTTGGATGAGCTCACGACCTAATATTGGAGCTACTCTAGAGTGGAGTTATAGATTAGGCATTGGATTATGGGATCAATGGTTTGTTTTAAAAATCAGAGAAGATAGTTTTCTCTTCTTTAATCCTACTCAATGGAGTGAGACAGCCATAAGAGAGCTTGAGCAGTGGGTAGACTAGTATTTGTTCACCTTTTGTCCACTTGGCTTAACTAACTTCACATCATAGTCTCCTAACAACGGAGGCTTATATGAAATACTTAGTACTAACTTTAGTTTTTGCCCTTAATTTTAACCTTAAAGCAGTTGATACAATCAGTACTGTTGATAGCGTTAACCTAGAGCAATACCTTGGTCTATGGCATGAAATTGCAAGACTACCTAATTCATTTCAAGATGATGACCTTGAAACTCCTTGCTACAACACCACAGCGGAATATAAAAAAGGTTATCACAAAACAATAAAAGTTAAGAACTCTTGTCGTTATCTAAAAGATGGAGTTGAAAAAGTCTCTGTTGGTAAAGCAAGAGCAACAATTAAAGACAAAAAAACAAATGCAAAACTTAGCGTTAATTTTATCCCTATATGGAAGGACATCCCTTTTCTTAACAAATTAGCAAGTGGTGCTTATTGGGTCTCTGGTCTAGGACCAGTGAGAGATGGGCAGTATTCATGGGCCGTTGTTATTAGTCCTAAAAAGAATAAAGAAACAGGAGATCTCTTTGCTTATAATGCTTGGGTTCTGGCCAGAGAGAAAGACATTGCTAGCACTTCAGAATTTTCTGATGCTCAGGAATTTCTAGAGCAAAACGGACTTTTTGTTGAAGATTTTGTTTTCTCACAAAAATAAGTTTTAGTTGAAAGATAAGCTTTTCATTGATAGAAGTCTCCCTCTGCGGGAGACTTTTTTTTATGCAACAAATTGGACTCATCTTATTAGTTATTCTTTTTCAATCATGTTCTCTTTTAGCTGATATGAATGGTGCACATGTTTTTATCCATGGGGCCCATTTTGATGGATCTAGTTGGAAAGAAACTGCCCAGATCGTCACAGGTAAAAAACAAATTATTCTCACTCTCCCAGGAAGAGATGAAGATAAAAAAGTCGATCTTTACGACCTCGCTACTTATTCCTGTAGAAAAATCCCTTATGTTTCTACTCTTATTGTTCATAGCCAAGGGGGAGCTGTGGTCAATCAGATGATGGGAATTTGTCCTGACAAGATGAAGGAAATTGTTTATGTGAGTGCAGTCGTTCCTTTTCCTGGTGAAAAGGCCTACGACTATTTAGAAAAACGTGATGAGAAATGGTACTTTTTTGCAGTTGATTATAAAAAGCCTGCTTTTGTTCCAAAGGATATGAAAAAATTCAGAAAAGCATTTGCTCAAGATTATAGGGGATCAAGTTTTCCTAAAGTTTATAGTGAGCCATCTTTGATTGGAGAAGTTCCACTAAAATTTGTTCAAGCTACTTTTAATGAAATTCCTAAATATTATATTATGACCACAAAAGATTTAATTGTGACTCCTGAAACTCAAAGAAAATATATCAAACGTTCCGGCTTTATAAAAGTTTTCAAACTAGACTCAGGACATCTTCCAATGCTCACACGTCCAAGAGAACTTGCTGAACTTATAACAAGTCTTTAGTTAAAGGTCATAGAGATTGGCCATATCTGCTTTGAATTTTATGCGGGACTCATCCCAAGAATAAAACATATGTCCGCCTTTATAATTTTCAATGACCATGGCATCTTTTTGTTCGTTAGGAAGCTTCATATGGTCAACAATTCTTAAGGACGCAAAATAAGGTGTCACAAGATCATAATATCCATGAACGATAGATACCTTCATATAAGGATTCATGGCCATTCCATAACGAAGATCATC
>CAYGJN010000094.1:9211-10488 GCA_964350135.1 uncultured Bacteriovoracaceae bacterium
GGAGAAATCATAATAGCGTTTGTTAAGGCCACCCCATAATCTTCTTGTAATAGCTTTGCTAGCTTTGCCACACGAAAACCACCATAAGACTCTCCTGCAATAGAAACTGGGTCTCCCCATCTCTCATTTTCAGCTAAAAAGAGTTGTATGAAATGGCTTAGAGAATGAAGATCTGCATTTACTTTAAAATACTCGTCTTTATCATCTTTATTAGGCTCTTTTGAGTCCTTATCAACTTCTTTTGGAAGTTTACGACTAAAGCCAGTTCCAATAGGATCTATAAAGACAAGGTCAGTAAAATCCAGCCATGTTTCTTTGTTTTCAATAAGTGCAACTGGTGGTTTAGGAAGATCACCTTTTTCAGTTAAGCCAACTCTCATTGGTCCTAGAGCAAGATGAAGATAAACAGCAGAAGCTCCAGGTCCTCCATTAAAGACAAATGTTATTGGTCTTTTAGTGTCATCATCTTTTTTATAATAAACAGAAAACATTTCGGCCTTGGCCTCAAGTTTTTCATCTTTAAAGGCTAGCCAGCTTGCCTTGGCCTTATACTTCACACCATTGGCAGTGATAATCTTCTCACTTGCCTCAGGAAGCTTGTACTCAGTATTTTCTTTAGTTTTCTCACTCATGATTAGTCCCTTTTTCTTATGATTTCCGATTCTAGCTTAATATTTATTCTTAAAAAAGAGGGCCCAAAGGGTCATCTAAAAATTCGATAGACTTGATCCTATCTATATATTTGACCTGTGCAGCAATACAGCTTATAACTCGCAACAACAAAAGGATCCAACTATGAAAAACACATTATTACTTATTCTAATCACTCTAGGCTCACAAGCATTTGCTGGTCATTATAAAGAGACTATAGAGCTTACAAAAAAATACTTTCTAACTACTGATGATAAATCATCTTGGGATGAAGGCGCTATTTCAATTGATAAGTTAAAAAACAATAAACAAGATACTTGGTTTGATATCGGACCTTTTCTAGCTGACAAGTTTGGGGCTTCTCATGGGGGCTTTCTACAGGGCCTAAATGTAAAAGCGCTAGAAGGTGAAGCTAAAGAAGTCAGAAAATCTCTTTATGAGGCTGTTTTCTCTAAGGCCATAGATGCCTATTTCTGTATTGGAATGAAAGGTAATACTTGGGCCTACCATGACACGGATGCCTGTATCAAAAACCTTAAAAAAATTATCAGAAGCCTAGTTGCAAAATCAACTGATGTTTATCTTGTTGAGTTTGAAGGTGATTATTATGGACCTTTTCATGGCTT
>CAYGJN010000095.1:0-10436 GCA_964350135.1 uncultured Bacteriovoracaceae bacterium
AACAATATCTGCATTAAATGAACATCAATGACTTCACCGAACTTTTTTCCGACATTTTTCATCGTGCCAATATCTGAAAATCCTAACTTTTTATGTAAATAAACACTAATATCAGATTTTCCTGCAACTTTTGAAACTAAAGTTCTAAACTTTTTTTCTTTTCCAATCTCAATTAACTGTTTCAAGATTTTCGTACCTATTCCCTGACCATGAAAATCTGGGTCTACATAAAATGAAATTTCTCCAGTTCCAGAGTAAGCACATCTGTCAGACCACCGACTAAGTGCCCCCCAGGCAACGACTCGTTCATTTTTTCGAGCAACGATGATTGGATATTCTTCATCATGTGTTTCAAACCAATGTAATTGAGAATCGACAGTTTTTGGATCAGTATCAAAGGTTGCTGAAGTGTTCTCTATGGCCCAATTATATATCTCAACAATTCTTTTCAAATCATCCTTGGTTGAATTATCAATTTGTAGTTCCATATCCACGAAAGGGTCTCACAATATAAGGTTATTCTTGAACTGAATAAGTATATGAAATAAATAAAAAAAAGCCTCCCAAAAAGGGAGGCTTTTTTATTTTTAAATGGTGCCCCGAGGCGGGCTCGAACCACCGACACAGGGATTTTCAGTCCCTTGCTCTACCAACTGAGCTATCAGGGCACACACAGCTTCTTTATTGGAAGAGCCAAAGATTAGTTGATTTTAGGAAATTATGTCAACGAGATTTAACAAAAGGTAAAAAAAAAGCTGGGCGAACGCCCAGCATAATAATTATTATTTTAAAACTGATCTAGTCTTTGAATTGGATTTAGAGGACATTTTGGAGCTTCTACAACTTTCTTCTCTTTTGGCCTTACTGTAACTCGTACCTCGTTAGACCTAAGTACCTTCACATTTGCTGCAGCATCATAATAATCAGCATCAGATCGAACTTTGAAATCCAAAGTAAAATCCAATTCTCCATTTACCGCTTTATTAATAAAGTCCATATGTGCCATATGTCCATCGTGGCTTCCATACATCAAATGAACATGCTCTCTGGCACCATTTTGATCCTCATAATGCATCAGAATTCTATTTCCACCATCAATATATTGAACCATTGAAAGAACTTTAAGATCCTTACCTTCCATTAATTTTTCACTTCCTTTAGTAATATTCATATTAAATGCCGCAAATGAACTCATACTAAGAGTTGCTAAAGCAATAAATAAAATCTTTTTCATAACAAATCTCCTTTTTAGATAATATTTTGATTCTGCCTTTATTGCTGCTTTGCACCTATAGCCCTTGTAAAAATCACAATCTCCCGTACTGGCCATAAACCATCTCTCGGAGTCTAATAAGTTATGGATTTTAAAGTAAATACGGCCCAAATCACCCATAGAAATTTCACTGTTAATGCCCTGAATTTAGTCCCAGAGGGCGACATTCTCCCTTATAGAGCTGTTTTTTGTCATGGCTATACATCCTCCAAACACTCAATTTTAGCTTGGGGCTCAAGATGTGCAGACTTTGGAATTCCTACAACACTTTTCGATCTACCAGGCCATTATCTAGGATCTTATAACGAAGTTTCTGACCCTCAAGTATTTAAAGATGAAGCTCCAGATTTATTTTTAAAGGCCTATGAATCTCTTTTAAATGAAAACTCAAAGCTTAGCGAAGAACATACTATCCTTATAGGCGGCCATAGCTTAGGGGCATTAATGTCAATAAAAGCATTAGAGAAAAACCTTTTTCAAAAAGAAACTATTTCTATTCTTGTAGGCTTTGGGCTTGGTCCTGAAAATGCAACTCATGCCTTTGATACTGATTTTTATAAAAAGGCTTTTGAGTTTCGAGAACAATTAGTAAGCCCTGCCATACGAGGAGAGGCTTTGCTTGGATGGATAAAAGAGCAAAAACTTTCCCTTAAATTAACTGGAAAAAAGATTCATCTTATCACTGGTAAAGATGATGTTGTTGTTGGTGAAAATGGGTCAGAAAACCTTGAAAAACTTTTAAGTGATTTAGGAAACAAAGTCAGTTTAGAACGTCCAAATAAAATGTCACATCATATGCCAGATTTAGCAGCACCTCACATAATGGCATTTTTAAGAAAACTAATTAAAAACTAAGTATAGTTTAAAATTTCGATGGCCCCTGTTGGACAGGCCTCTACACAGGCCATATCAGCGGCACAATTTTTTGCATTGGCCTTGTTGATTTGAGTCTTTCTCTCATTATCCTCTGAGTGTTCCCAGATATGATGAGGACAAATACTAATACAGTTCTGGCATGAAGAGCATACTTGCGTATCTAAAAGGATTTTACCTGAATCAAAATTTGCTTCTTCAATATGATCTTGATTTTTAGGTTTAACTTTTCTTTTTATCATCTCAACTTTAATTGAGTTTGAACTTCTTCTTACAAAATATTGTCCATCGCCTCTAGTTATAACAACTTTATCACCTGGACCAACGAGCTTTTTCTCCTGTAAATGCTCAAGCATTTTAACTTCAACATCTTCGAGGCTTTCATCTTCTTGTTCTAATAGGTAAGGCGTAATACCCCAATAAAGATTCATCTTTCTTACAACTTCAATTGAATTAGTTAGCCCTAGTACAGGTGTCTTTGGTCGAAACCTACTCATTTTAAGACAGCTACTACCTGATTGAGTCACACTAATAATCCATTTAGCGTAAGTTTTCTCTGCGATAAGAGAAGCTGCAACTTGAATTGATGCTGAGACAGACTTTAAATCCATATGTCTTAAAAGAGGTCTTTCTTTGGGATCTTGCTCAGCTTCTTCAACAATCTTTCCCATCATTTTAACGGACTCAACAGGAAAAGCTCCGGCTGCAGATTCTCCACTTAGCATAACAGCATCTGTTCCATCCCAAATTGCATTAGCAACATCAGATGCTTCAGCCCTTGTTGGTCTTGAGTTTTCAATCATACTCTCGAGCATTTGGGTTGCAGTAATAACAGGCTTACCTGCAATATTACAAAGGTTGATAATCTTTTTCTGTATGGCCGGAACTAAATGATTTCCAACTTCAACACCCATATCACCACGAGCGATCATAATCACATCAGTTGCTTCAATAATTTCAACAATATTTGAAACAGCTTCAGGTTTTTCAATTTTAGCGATAACTGGAACTTGGCTTTTTACTTTGTGTAAAAGAAACTTAACTTTTTGTACATCATCTGCAGTACGAACAAAACTTAATGCAATAAAGTCTGCCCCCTCTTCAAGTCCAAAATAAAGATCTTTTTCATCTTTTTCAGTTAAACTAGGTGCTGAGACTTTACAATCAGGAAGGTTAATTCCTTTATTAGATTTTAAATCCCCGCCTTGAAGAATTTTTATCTCAAGAACATTCTCATATTTTTTTAAAACTTTCGCTTCTAATAAACCATCATCAAAAAGTATTTGTGAGTCAGGATTTGCATCCTTAACAAGGTCTTTATAAACTGTTGGAATAAAATTCTTGTAGTCTTTTTGAAACTCTGAAGCTCCAAGATACCAAACCTCTCCATTTGAAAGTTTAAGAGGTTTATCAAGCTTATCAACCCTAATCTTAGGCCCTTGCAAATCAACCAGGATGCCTATTTCTTTACCTACAAGAGCTGAAGCCTTCCTTATATTTGAAATAACCTCTCTATGTCCTTCATGAGTTCCATGACTCATATTTACCCGAGCAATATCTATTCCAGATTTTATCAATTCAGAGATTTGTTCAACTGTATTAGAGGAAGGACCAAGTGTGGCTACAATTTTAGCTTTTCTGCTCATTTAAATATATATCTTTAAGAAGGTTCACTACTACCAGCAGAATCTCTCATTCGTGTACGATAGGCAAGCTTTAGTCTCTCCATCTGCATTTCATTAGTCATCGTCAGGTCTTTAATACGAGTTTCATACTTAGTAATAAGATTTTCTCTTTGAATTTTATGAGTATTCATCAAATTAGCCGAAAATTTCTTACTTTCTTCATCTTTTGAACGAAGCCTCTTAGTAAAATCGTCCGTTAAAAGCTTAATTCTATTTTCATAAGACTCAATCATTTGATTATTCTTAAGAGTTTCTCTGTGAGAGATGGCCCTAATCTTATCATCGAACTCTCTTCTCATTTTTCGAACTCTTTGATCTGAAGTTCTTGCAGCTAATGCCAACTCAGATTTTAAAGTTCTATTATGTTCTTCTTCTTTGGATTTTATTACATCAGCATAGTATCTTGTATCAGCATCAGACTTAGCATTGGCCTGTCTAAGCTTTTCATGCAGTTGCTCTTCCAAGGTAAGCTTGGCATTTTCTTGCGTATTGAATCTTGTTGCGTATTTTTCCTCAACATTACTTAAATTTCTCTGTTGCTGCTCCATCATTCTTTGCCTTTCATCAGCAATACGTCTTTTAGTGTTTACAATAAATTTTGCTTTTTCTGATGAAACCTCTTGTCTAACAGAGTCTAGCTCAGCTTCATTTTGAGATCTTAAGGTATTAAATTGCTGACTGAATACTTTATTTTGAGTACTCACTTGCTTTTTATGTCTATTCTCAGCTCTTAAGTCGTCTTCTTTTCTTCTATTTTCTTTAATTTTTGCTCTTCTTTTATAAGTATCATCAAGCTTATCAAGCTCACGTGCATTACTTTCCTGCATTTTAGTAATAAAAGATGCATGCTCTCTATCTTTAGTCATCGTTTTATCACTATGATCAAGAGCTCTGTCTCTTAGAACCCTTTGAACATCTTCTTTACTTTGAGCATTTTGATCTTTAAGTTTTTCGCGAACTTCTTCTACAGATCTTTTGTAAGCGTTTATAGTATTTTTATAACTATTTTTTTCAGTCTCTTTTAGATCTGAGCCTATCCTATCGCCACTTTTCATTCTTCTTTCAAAATCTAGTTGCTGTCTAATAAACTTTGCATTTTCAGCAGCTTTCTTTTCAGTGGCCTTAAGATTGTCCCTATTTTCTTCTCTTAAGTTTTTAATTTTTCCTTTCTGCTGATCTGCAATTCTTTCTGTAGCAGAAGAAAAATTATTTTTCACATTCTCAAGATTTTCAAGAGCTGTACCCCTTTGAGATTCTAAGGTTTGATCATGAGTTTTTTCTCTCTGCTCAAGCTCTTGTTGTTGGGCCCTACGGCTTTGATCAAGCTGTCTTCTATGAATATCAGAAAGGGCAAGCTCTTTATTTGTAGAATCTTTAACAATTGATTCAACCTCAGAGTGTTGCCTTTTCAGCATATCTTGTTTTTCTTTGTTTAGTTGAGTTCGAACTTCTTTTTCTTGTTCATTAAAATTATCCATCACCTTTTGCTGATGCTTTTCAGTTAGATAAATATTATCTTGTAATTTCTTCTGAAAGCCATCTCTTTGCTGATTAGTAACCTGCTCACTGGTCTCAGCTTGTCTTTTCATTGTTCTATTAAAATCTTCTTTAAGATTTGTGATCTTTCTAGAAATATCTTCAGCTGTTGATCTTCTTTGTTTTTCAAATTGCTCACGTTCTTGGTTTAAGCTTTTCTGGTAAGCTTTCTCTTTGCCTCTGATGATTTGGGCCGACTCATTATTAATTTCACCAAAACGTTTATTATAGGATTTTTCTAGACCATCCTTTGAGTTCATATAATTACTACGAAGCTCCTTCTCACGCATATCATGAGCTTCCTTAAGATCTTTTATATTTTTCTCACTAGATTCTCTATTACGCTTAATTGCAGTATTAAAATAATCCCGCTGGTCGCCCAAACGTTTCGCGTAATCTACTCCAGACATATTACTCATAGAGTTTTCCTTATAGCAGTGCCTTATACACTCAGCCTCTATTTATTATACACAGAGGGCCATAAGGAATCCGCGGGTAAAATATTACCCGCTATGACTCATATCCTAGTATTTAGGTTGGACTTTAAAGATATTTTTCGATTTCTTCTACAAAGACTTCAAGGTGTTGAGCCCCAGAGAGTAGTCTTCCGTTGATAAAAAAGGTCGGAGTTGATTGAACCTCGTATTTTTTTCCCTCAGCAATATCAGACTCTATCTGTGAATCGTATTTATTCGAACTAAGACAAGTCTCAAACTGTGCAGCATCTTTTACACCTGCTTTTTTTGCAAGTCCCTTAAGACCTTCATCACTGAGATCTTTCTGATTTTCAAAAAGAAGATCATGCATTTTCCAAAAAAGTGCATCTCCTTGCTCCTTTGCACACATAGATGCATTGGCTGCCGCTTTAGCGCGTTTATGAAATGGAAGCGGGTAATGCTTAAAAGCTACTTGCAATTTATCTCCATATTTCTTCTTTAAATCATTCACAACTTTTGCGCCTTTAGCACAAAACGGGCACTCAAAGTCTGAAAACTCAATAAGGGTGACTTTGGCCGAAGAGCTTCCAGTTACAGGAGCAGCACCTAAAGCAATATCAAAATATGGTCTTTGGGGTTGTGATAAATAAATCTCAACTTTGCTTTTATTTGTTTTTTTAGCAAGCCAAGTATCAAGAGCTCTGGTTTGTAAATCTTTTGCTAAAAAAGACTCAATTCTTGCCAACAATTGATCATTAAGATGTTCTTTTGGAATATTTCTTTCTTTAACAAAATCATCGATTTGTTTTTTTGTTGGTTTAACTGCACCTACAATTTTTTTCTGAATATATTCTTCTGAAGTCATACTTCCTGATTCAGATTCTGCAAGTTTTTGAATGATGATTGATTTAAGATGATTGAATTTTAAATCATAAAGTTTCTTTTCTGCTTCAAAAACTTCAGATTTAATTCCATCTAAGAACTCATCTTCAGTTATTTCTACACCAGCAACATTGGCAACAACGCCAGTTTTAGGAGCAGGCTTAAAAATAAACTTAGCAGTTGAGCTCGCTTCTTTTGAACAGGATAAAGCAAACATCGCTGCAAGCAATCCCATAATTATTACCAAATTAAGTCTTTTCATTTTTACTCCTCAATAATTAATTTCGTAATATGGTATACCGGTAGGTTCTAAAAATGAAGTTAGTTTAGATGCTCGATGAACTTTTGATACAAAGCGCTATTCGTCATTAAGCTTTTGTGGCTTCCTTGGGCCACAAGGGCTCCATTATCCATAATAATAATCTGATCAGCCGCAATTATTGTTTCCAATCTATGGGCCACGATTATTGTAAGAGATTGCTTTTGAACCATAAGTACCAAAGTTCTAAGTGAAGTCTCCAAGGAGGAGTCTAGACCTGAGGAAATTTCATCAAAAAGAACAATTGGTTTTTTTAAATAACAAGCACGCAAAGCTGAAATGAGTTGTTTTTGTCCCATAGAAAGATCACTAGGGTTTAAAATATCATCAGGTTTAATCTGCCAAGTCTTAAAATAGGGAATATCTAATAAGATTTTCTTCCAAAATTTTTCAAATTTTTGATCATCATTAAACCCCATTGTTATATTAAATTTAAAACTTTTTGTGAAAACATGTGAGTCTTGAGATACGAGGCTAATTTGTTCTCTATAAGACTGAATAGAAAGTGGATCTGTAAAATCGAACTTTAGCACCTGATCATTAATATCTCTAAGTGAAAAATAACCTTTATCAGCTAAAAGTTCACAGCTTAATATCTTAAGTAAAGTAGACTTGCCAGAACCTGAAAGTCCAACAATACCAATAAGTTCACCTCTTTGACCTTGTAGCTTGATACCTTGTAGTTCAAACTGACTCTCCCCTTCTCTTTTGGGATAAACAAAATGATCAATGACAATTTCAAACTCAGCTAACTCAATATTAATAATTTTGTCCTTAAGCACTGAACTTTGCCCTTCTTGTAGATAACGAGAGAACTCCTGAATTCGAATAAATCCAGAGTAAGCTCTTTGAATATTAGACAATTTTCCAGTGATATCTTTTATTGGTCCAATAGATCTTTGTATAAGGTCAATAAGAGCAATTACCACAGCTCCTTTAACCAAGCTTGAAAAAGAAAAAACAACTCCAACAAGAGCAAGAAACAGGGGGTAAAGAGATTCGGCTACTGAGTAATAGCCAGCATCATAAATATTAGCTTTTAATTGTTCCTTTAAAAAATTACGAAAACTATACTCAATTTTCTTTTTTGCATACTGCTCACTAGTATTAAAGTAATTTTGGGCAAACCCTCCTGTTATATTTGCAACAGATCTTGATAGTATCCCAACCTCTTTTCTAACTTTTAAAAATGCATTGGCCATATAGCGACTAGCATAAACAAGTAAAGCAATGGCCAAAACCTCGCTTAGTATTAAGTAGCTTCCTGAAAAAGAATCTAGAGTTATAAAACTTACCAAACAGGATCCAATAAAGAACACATCAATAATAATTCCAAAAAAACCACTAGTGACAAGCTCTCTAATTGCTTCACTATCATTCATTATCCTGGCCATAACCTCACCAAGAGGAAACTCTTTTGTTTTCACATTACTTCTTTGGGCCTCAAGAGAGCTCATCCAAGATTCATAACAATATTTTCTAATACCTAATAATGAATATTGAATAAATTTATTAATAGAAAGTTGATAAAAAACTCTATTTAAATATTGAGACAGATAAATAATTGCTAAGAGTTGAATCGCTGCTAAAAACTTCTCTTTGTCCCCGTAAACCTCAAACAAATTTGCAGTAGCAATAGGTAGCTTATAACCAAGATAAGTTGCCGTCCCTAAAAAGACAAAAATAAATGGAATAAGATACCCAACCTTATCTAGGTATAAGATCTCATATAATTTGGTTTTTGAAATGCTCATAAGTTTTTTTGCCAGGGATTAATAGCTCCTGTTGCTCGCCCTCTTCTTTAATTCCTTGTTCTTTTTCTATGTATAGAATATGTTCGCAAAAACGTACTGTACTTAAACGATGAGATGTTAAAATCAATGTCTTATTATTGAAATATCCACCTTTTTTTAGATTCTCTATAATTTCTTTCTCTAAAATTAGATCCACTGATGAGAAAGGGTCATCCCAAAGAATAATAGGTGCCTTAGAAATCAAACTTCGAACAAGTGCTATACGTTTTGCTTGTCCACCACTTACTCTCTTTCCGTTTTCACCAACTTCTAAATTCAAAAGGTTACTCTTGGTGCTTGAAAGTATATCCAGTCCAAAAAGAACAAGAAGGTCAAAAGCTTCTTGCTCTAATTCAGAATCAGGTATTTTTCCTAAAAATATATTTGCTCTAATGCTGTCATTAAATAGATAAGGCTCTTGTGTTACATAACTTATTTTTTTGCCTTTTTTATTTAAAACCACGGCCATCTTATCTATAATATAGCTTTTGCCCGATCCTGTTTCTCCAATCAAGGCCGTCCACTCATTAGGCTTAAGTTTTATTTGTGAATTTTTATTCCAAATATCTAAATTAAACTCTAAAAGATCTCCATTTTTATTTTCTTCTTCAATCTTTTTCTCTTCATCTGTCTCCTGGTCTAAGTCATGAAGTAACTCTTTTATTCTCTTCCATGATCCCCAAGTCCTAGCAACAACCACTCCAATCCAAGAAATAAAAAGTAGAGGTGATAAAAAGAGAAAAACAAATGCTGAAAAAGTAATAAGAGAAGTTGCTCCTAAATCAAGTTCAAAGATTATATAAGCACCCCATAAAAATGATAGCCCTACTCCTAACTGAATAAGTGGTATCGCAGTAGCTGGCCCAATGGTGGCCTTAAAAAATACTTTAAGTTGTTTTTGGCATTCTTTTTCAAATAAGTTAAATAAATATTTGTCTGAATGAAATTTCTTAATACTTTTTTTCCCATGAAAAGATTCTATTAAAAAATTTTGGACATCTCCTTGATAGTCTTGAATTTTTCTAAAGAGCTTCTGAGTTGATGATGTAATTAATGTAAAAATAGCAACCGAGATCAATAGAGGAATAAATGCTTTTACTAATTTAGGTTCAAACTCTACAAGCTTTGGTAAAAGGACTGCAATAGCAATAAAGAAGTTTGTAATCTGCAAAAGGCCAAAACCAAAATAGGCCCTTAATTGTTGTATATCAACTTGTAGTGTTTGATAAAGTTGTCCAGAGGAGTAGGTTTTATACCTATAAGGATGTGCTTCCTCAAGCCTATCAGTTAGCTCCTCCATCATAAAACCCTGGAGTACTCTTGCAGGATAGAAAAATAATGCCCGAGATAAAGTTCGAAATAAAATAATTGCTAGAGCTACAAAAATAAACGCCTTAAAAGGCGTTTCATTTGCTTTTCCGGATACAACAAGATCACCTAACTCTTTGGCCATAAACGGAAGCTCTACTTGAATCCTATGAGTTAAAAACATACATAGAACAGCGCTCAAGTAAAACCACTTGAATTCAAATATCTGTCTTCCCATAAGTCTTGGAAGACCTAGTTGGAGTCGATTAGTTGTCATTAGATCCTTAAAGAAATTTAAATGACTTCACCTGGAAGATCATTTGCGTCTTA